>JAGRHW010000650.1 GCA_020444765.1 Gammaproteobacteria bacterium
TTCCAGTGCGGATGACAACATTATAGCCGACTGCGCCGCTATTCCATAAACGCGGTGTCCCCGGCACCCCGGCGAACCACTTCCACTCCTTCGCCGGTAAAGGAAAGCACCGTGGTCGGTTCGACCGGACAGGGACCGCCGTCGATAATCAGATCGACCAGTTTGTCGAGACGCTCGACGATATCGTCGGCGTCATTGAGCGGCATATCGTCGTCCGGCAGGATCAGCGTACTGCTCATCAGGGGCTGCCCAAGTTCTTCCAGTAAGGCCTGCACGATGGTATTACCCGGCACCCGGATACCGATGGTTTTACGCTTCGGATTTTGCAGGCGACGCGGCACCTCGCTGGTGGCCTTGAGCAAAAACGTATAAGGGCCCGGCGTCAGGGACTTGAGCAGCCGGTAGGTCGAATTATCGACATGCGAATAGGTCGCGATATCCGCCAGATCGCGGCAAACCAGCGTGAAATTATGCTTGCTGTCGACACGGCGAATGCGGCGAATCCGTTCCATGGCGTTTTTGTCGCCGATATGACAACCGAGTGCATAGCTGGAATCCGTCGGGTAGGCGATAACCCCACCCTCATTGATAATATTCACTGCTTGCTGAATCAGCCGCGCCTGTGGATTGACCGGATGTATAGCCAGAAACTGCGCCATCACATAAAACCGCCGTAGGAAAAGCGCGTATTTTGCCTGTATTCGTCACATAAACCCACATCTGTCACGCGGGTTTCGCGTAAGTTTTTTGCCATACGTATAAAAACCCGGTCAACAATGGCGCGATATTACGGTTTGCACAGAGCCCGCTTGCCGGCCGATGGCTTGCGTTACACTTTGCGGTTACCGAAAATGATGGTTTGGCAATGAAACTGTTGTACGACTTTTTTCCGATTGCGCTGTTTTTTGCGGCTTATCAGATCGCCGGCATCTATGCCGCAACCGTGGTGGCGATTCTCGCCTCGCTGGCCCAGGTCGGGCATTTCTGGTTTAAAAACCGGCGCTTCGAAACCATGCATCTGGTCTCCTTGTCGCTGATCGTGGTGCTCGGCGGGCTGACGCTGATTCTGCGCGACAAGGCCTTTATCATGTGGAAACCGACGCTGGTCAACTGGCTTTTTGCCGCGGCTTTCCTTGCTACCAGCCTGATCGGCAAACGGCCGTTGATTCATCGCATCCTGGGCTCGCAACTGGATTTGCCGAAAAACGTCTGGCAGCGGCTCAATTCCTTGTGGATCGGTTTTTTTCTGTTGTCCGGTGCGGCGAATATTTTTTTCGTGCAGAATTACCAATCCGCCGAAGCCGCCCTGATCCAGGCGTCACCGCAACTCGAGGCAAGCCAAATTACCGATCTCGACTGCGAGGTGGATTTTTCCGGCGATTCGAAGCCACTTTGCCTGGACGCAC
>JAGRHW010000651.1 GCA_020444765.1 Gammaproteobacteria bacterium
CTTACGCTCTGGCAACAAGAAAGGATCAGGAAAATCCCCGTCAATACTACGGTGACGGATCTGGAAGAAGTTTGTCGGACGCTACCAGCCGAGGCACTGGCCGGCATTCGCAGACTGTTTAGTCAAGGCGCGGATGGCTGCGAGCTTGGGAATTTTCCGGCAAAACCTGATGAACCGGTTTATTTCATCGAGAAAATGTCCACCGCTGAATTTCCGGTTTTTCTGTTCGGCGCCGGCCATATCGGCAGGGCGCTGGTGCGAGTGCTGGCCGATACGCCTTGCCGGATTACCTGGGTGGACAGCAGGGACGATATCTTTCCCGCCGACTTGCCGGGCAATGTGCAAACCGTGAGTGATGAACAACCGGTCTTCGAGGTCGATGCCGCGCCGCCCGGCGCCTGTTTTATCGTTATGACGCATGATCATCAGCTCGACGGCCGGCTTTGCGAGCGGATACTCCGGCGCGGCGATTACGCCTGGTGCGGTCTGATCGGTTCCGGCTCGAAACGCCGCAAGCTCGAAAAACGTCTGCGCCAGGTCGGCATAACCGAGCAGGCGATCAAATCGCTGGTCTGCCCGATCGGCATCAACGGCATTTCCGGCAAACAGCCGCAGGTCATAGCGATAGCCGTCGCCGCGCAGCTGCTGGCCGTGCGCGAAGCGGTCACTCACACAGACACATATTGCACCGCCCACCCAGGCTAGCCTATGCTACCTCTGCGGAATGATCCCGCCCCGGAGCGGGCGGATTTCCCACTCCACACACCAGATTATAAAAAGGGGAACCAGCACACCATGAATACGGATTACAACGAGGCCCTGCCAAGCTGCGCGGCCAACTATGTGCCTTTGTCGCCGCTCAGCTTTCTGCGCCGCGCGGGTAAGGTCTTTGCTCATCGCACTTCGCTGATTCAGGACGACACCCGCTACACCTGGGCCGAGACCCACGAACGCTGCCGCCGGCTGGCTGCCGCACTGGCCGGTCTGGGGATCGGCAAGGGCGACACCGTGGCCGCTCTGCTGCCCAATATCACCGCCATGTACGAAGCGCATTTTGCCGTGCCGATGCTCGGCGCGGTGCTGAACGGCGTGAATATCCGCCTCGATGCCGCGGCGATCGCGTTTATTCTCGATCACAGCGACAGCCGCGTGCTGCTGCTCGACCCGGAATTCGCCGCCGTCGCCAAAGAGGCCATCGCACAGATGAAAAATCCCGCGCCGCTGGTGATCACGGTGACCGATCCGGCGCACGGTTTCAGTGAACTTTTTGCCGAGCTGGAGTACGAGAGTTTTCTGGCTGCCGCCGAGCCGCTGGATGACATCGCCCTGCCTGACGACGAATGGAACGCCATCGCCCTGGGTTATACCTCCGGCACCACCGGCAATCCCAAGGGCGTGG
>JAGRHW010000652.1 GCA_020444765.1 Gammaproteobacteria bacterium
CGCGCGGAGATTCCGGTGTCGAGGAAGTACTCGCTGAGATCTTCAGCCATGCGCTTGGTCAGGGTCGTGACCAGCACCCGGTCGCCATCGGCAGCCCGATGGTTGATTTCAGACAGCAGATCGTCAACCTGGGTCGCTACGGGCCTGACTTCGATTTCCGGGTCCACCAGACCGGTCGGCCGGACCACCTGCTCGACCGTCTGCGCTGCATTTTCCTCTTCGTACTTGCCGGGTGTGGCCGAGACGAAAATGGTCTGCGGCGCGAGACGCTCAAACTCCTCGAAGCGCAACGGCCGGTTGTCCAGCGCCGACGGCAGGCGGAATCCGTAAGCGACCAGGTTCTCCTTGCGCGAACGGTCGCCTTTATACATCGCGCCGAGCTGCGGCACCGTGACATGACTTTCGTCGATAAACAGCAGACCGTCGGGCGGCAGGTAATCGAAAAAACAGGGTGGCGGCTCGCCCGGCTTGCGTCCCGACAGATAACGCGAGTAGTTTTCGATGCCGGAGCAATAGCCGAGTTCGTTGATCATCTCGATATCGAACAGTGTCCGCTGTTCCAGCCGCTGCGCTTCGAGCAGTTTGCCGGCATCGCGCATCTGCGCAAGGCGCTCGCGAAGCTCGACCTTGATCAGTTCAAGCGCTGACAACAAGGTATCGCGGGGCGTGACATAATGCGTTTTCGGGTAGATCGTCAGACGCGGCACCCGACGTAAAATCTCTCCCGTCAGCGGGTCGAAATAGCTCAGGTTTTCTATCTCATCATCGAACAGCTCAATGCGAATCGCCTCACGCTCGGAATCGGCGGGGTGCACATCGATTACCTCGCCACGCACCCGGTAGGTTCCTCGGTGCAGCTCGACATCATTCCGTTGATACTGCAACTCTGCCAGACGTCTCAGCAATTCCCGCTGATCGACGATATCGCCGCGATCCAGATGCATCACCATCTTCAAATACAACTCTGGATCGCCGAGACCGTAAATCGCCGATACGGTCGCGACTATAACCGCATCCCGCCGTTCGATAATCGCTTTGGTCGCCGACAGACGCATCTGTTCGATATGGTCGTTGATCGAGGCATCTTTTTCGATATAGGTATCGGACGCGGCGACATAGGCTTCCGGCTGATAGTAGTCATAATACGAAACAAAATATTCGACAGCGTTTTCCGGAAAAAACTCCTTCATCTCGCCGTATAACTGCGCCGCGAGTGTTTTGTTCGGCGCCAAAATGATCGCCGGCCGCTGTTGCTGCTGAATGATGTTGGCGACGGTGTAAGTCTTGCCGGACCCGGTCACACCAAGCAGTGTTTGAAAGGCCAAGCCGTCATTGAGCCCTTCATTCAATCTGGCTATCGCCTGCGGCTGGTCGCCAGCCGGCGGAA
>JAGRHW010000653.1 GCA_020444765.1 Gammaproteobacteria bacterium
GGGCAAGAGAGCAAGCCTTGGGCTACGATCAGCTTTCGTGTAACGTTATGTAAGAGGCGTTCGAGAAAAAGCGCCCGTTTCAACAGAGGAGGATGAGAGTTCGAATGATCGAAGACTTCCCGCTAGTGGCGCGAAAGCAAAATGAAACCTTGCAGGAATGGACCTACCAGCAGTTGCGTTATGCCATCATGGTAGGGGTTTTTTCGCCCGGCGTCAGTGTGACGATGCGAGGGCTGGCGCAGATGCTGGGCGTCAGTCTGATGCCGGTTCGCGAAGCCCTGCGACGGCTGGTGGCCGAGCATGCGCTGGAGTTGCTGCCGAACCGGCGGGTCAGTGTACCCACCATGACGGCCGAGCGTTTCGAGGAACTCTGTGCGACCCGGATCAATCTCGAATGCCTGGCCGCCGAGCGGGCGATCCTGGCCGTAAGCCGCGATGATCTGGAGTTTATGTACCTGGCGGACGCGGCCATGGACAAGGCCCTGAAGGAAGGTGATGTCGTCGAATCGGTTATTCAGAACCATCATTTTCATACACGTCTCTATACCGCCGCGCCTTCGCAGGTGCTGTTCCCGCTGATCGAAAACCTCTGGCTACAGTTCGGCCCGTTTATGCGCGGTGTGCTCGAGCAGGTCGGTGAGGACTTCAATAACGGCAAGTATCTGGTCGATCGTCATCAGGAAACCCTGCGAGCCATTGAACGCCGTGATCCACCGGCGCTCAGAAAGGCGATAGAAGCGGATATCCGAGACGGCATAGGCGCGACCGGCATGCAGGGACTGCAGGCCGCCGCCAAACTGGCGCTTTAAGTCCGGAATCTCCAGCCCGAATCCACCGATTCGCAGTCGGCTGATGAGATTTTAAAGGGCCAGATTGCCGATCGCCTCGGCCAGTTCAAGCGTGCGGCGCGCCTCGTCGACATGGAGATTTTCGACCAGACGGCCGTTCACCACGCAGACGCCTTCACCGTTTTGCAGCGCGGTTTGCCAGGCCTGGATAATCTCCCGGGCCTGCTCGATCTCGGTGTCGGATGGTGAAAATACCTGATTGCAGACAGAAATCTGGCTTGGATGAATCAACGATTTGCCGTCGAAGCCGAGAGTGCGGCCCTGCACGCAGTGGGCCTGGAATTCATCCAGGTCCCGGAAGTTGAGATGCACTCCGTCGATAATCTCCAGGCCATGCGCTCGCGCGGCCACCACACAATGGGACAGCAGGTGCAGCAAACCTTCGCGTCCCGGGGTGTGTGGAATACGCAGTTCGCGGGCGAGATCCGAGGTGCCCATGATCACGCCGGCAATTTGTCTGGAGCAGCCATAGACGTCGTCGGCGTCGAGTAGCCCGCGAGCGGTTTCGCTCATGATCCAGAGCGGCAGCGG
>JAGRHW010000654.1 GCA_020444765.1 Gammaproteobacteria bacterium
GACGGCAGCCTGGCGCCCTCCGCCGGCAACGTCTCCATCACCCCCAACGAGCGGGTGGGCCGCCTGCACCAGGACCAGTTCGCCTTCGAGAAATTTTCCGTGCTCGACACCGTGATCATGGGCCACCAGGAACTGTGGCAGGTGAAAGCCGAACGCGACCGCATCTACAACCTGCCGGAAATGAGCGACGAAGACGGCATGAAAGTGGCCGAACTGGAAATTGCCTTCGCGGAAATGGACGGCTACACCGCCGAGTCGCGCGCCGGCGAACTGCTGATCGGCGTCGGCATTCCGGTAGAGCAGCATGATGGCCCGATGAGCAATATCGCGCCGGGCTGGAAGTTGCGTGTGCTGCTGGCACAGGCGTTGTTTTCTGATCCCGATGTCCTGTTGCTCGACGAACCGACCAACAACCTGGATATCAATACCATTCGCTGGTTGGAGGACGTGCTCAATGCGCGCAACAGCACCATGGTGATCATTTCCCACGACCGCCATTTCCTCAACAGCGTCTGCACCCATATGGCCGATGTCGATTACGGCGAGATCCGTTTGTACCCGGGCAATTACGACCAGTACATGGCGGCCGCGACACTGGCGCGTGCGCAGTTGCTGGCCGACAACGCCAAGAAGCAGGCACAGCTCGATGACCTGCAACAGTTTGTCGCACGCTTTTCGGCTAATGCCTCGAAAGCCAAGCAGGCGACCTCGCGCGCCAAGCAGATGGAAAAAAAAATCCAGCTCAACGAGGTCAAGGCCTCCAGCCGCGTACATCCCTACATCCGTTTCAACCAGGACAAGCAACTGTATCGCCTGGCGCTGGAACTGAAGGGCCTGAGCAAGGCCTACGACGACCTGGTGCTGTTCCGCAATCTTGAATTGCACGTCGAGGTCGGCGAGCGCGTCGCCATTCTCGGTCCGAACGGCGCCGGCAAGACCACGCTGTTGCGTTGCCTGATGAACGAGATTGCCGCCGACAGTGGCACAGTAAAATGGTCGGAGAACGTCAACATCGGTTACTTCGCCCAGGACCACGCCGCCGACTTCGAGGAAGACCTGAACCTGCTGGACTGGATGACGCAGTGGCGCCAGCCGAAGGATGATGAACAGTGGGTGCGCGGCGTTCTGGGACAGCTGCTGTTTTCCGGTGACGACATCAAGAAGTCGGTGCGCAAGATTTCCGGTGGCGAGCAGGGCCGCATGTTGTTCGGCAAGCTGATGCTGCAGCGCCCGAACATCCTGGTGATGGATGAACCCACCAACCACCTGGATATGGAATCGATCGAGTCACTGAATCTGGCGCTGGAGAAATTCCCCGGCACCCTGTTCTTTGTCTCGCATGACCGTGAGTTCGTATCGTCACTGGCAACGCGCA
>JAGRHW010000655.1 GCA_020444765.1 Gammaproteobacteria bacterium
CCGTAAGGACTCTTGGTGTTCGGCAAGTCTGTACCAACATCGTTTAGCTCTTCAGCCAACATCGGCAGATAAGAAACATAGGTAGACTCGGCTTCGACATTTTGCGCCGTAGCGCTCGCGGTGATGGCCACGGTCGACCAGGTTGCATTACTCTGCGGATAGACCAGCGCGAAGTATCCAAACCCGTTTTCGTCAGTCGTGATGCTGCCGGACTGCAAAGTCGGTGCAGACTCATCCGCCGCCAATACGGCAGGGTTTTGCGGGTCCAGGCGGTTATTACCGTTTGTATCCTCACCGGCATCGAGTTTGCCATTCTTGTTTTGGTCCTCGGCATCGCACTCGATATAATCCGTATTGGTGAATCTCGCCCAGACATCGGCTTTGTTATCAGCTGGCGTACTGGTGTCATACAGACTCCAGTGACCCTTCATAAATGAAAGCGGCGCATAGCTGACACGCACGGTGGCGTTCTTGACCGGCTGGCCGGAACCATCTGCTACCTGGACAACATAAGGCTGGCTGTACTGGGTCTCGTTGGCCTGCTCACGCAAGTTATCCGAGGTACCGATCGTCACGTTCAACTCCCGCTTGTTGACCGTCAGACTGACACTGTCGGTCACCGTTGTGCTGCCGGCAACCGAAGCGACTATAACCAGCTCGTCCTCTTCGGTCGGCAGGGATCCCGCGGTAAAAGTTACCGAGGCTTCGCCATTGGAATCAGTGACGGCGCTGGGAGACATGACGCCACCAAAGGCCTGAGCTGTTTCGAAACGGACGGTCTGACCCTTGACCGGGTTGGAGTTCGCATCCAGCACGGTCGCGGTGATAACACTGTCGCTATTGGTATTGACCACACGCGGCGCGGCGCTGACTTCAACGCTGGCAGGCAGCTTGGCGACGTATTCGACATTCAGTTTGGTCGCCGGATCATTGGCGCCCGTGCCTTCAACGGTCACTGTCGCGACACCGGCGCTGACTGATTGTATTCTGATCGATGCAACCCCGTCACTGCCCGTCGTCTGGGTGGCGGAACTGACGATTTGTCCGGCGGTAACCCCGAAGACCAGGTTTTGACCAACGACCGGCGCACCATTGCTGTACCACTTGACGCTGACCGTGTGCTCGGCGCCAACCGCCAGTTCCGTGCCGGAAGCCGGGCTGGTAAACGTCAAAAGATCATCGGCTACATTCAATTTGTAAGTCGATACGACATTCCCGTCCAGCGCACTGGCGGTAATCGTATCGCTGCCGGCAGTACTGCCGACCGATACCTTGACCTGACCGTTTTCATCGGTGATCGCGCTGTCGGGCGTAATAGCATTGGACTTGGCGGACGAAAATTCGATAACACCGTTGCTGATC
>JAGRHW010000656.1 GCA_020444765.1 Gammaproteobacteria bacterium
TGCAAAATTCCATCCTCGAAGCCGGTCAGGAAGCGACCCTGTTCAGCGAGCAGTACATCAAGGACACCGAAAGCAAAATCAAACAGGAACTGCAGGACAAAGGCATGGAAATCGCCGATCCGGCGGACGGTGAAAAAGAGTGGATAGAAAAAGCCACCACCGCCGTCTGGCCGAAATACTACGACAGTATCGGCGGCAAGGAAAAACTGGATCACGTCCTGAAGGTTCTCGGACGTTAAAACCCGAAAGACAGCTCCGGCCGATCCGGCCGGAGTTTGTTCCCGGCCTGTAGCCGCTTATCTGCACCAGATAATAAAAACAAACGTAAGCTTTGCCTCGGCCAAAAGCAATAATACGACTCGTACAGAAAGGAAAACAATACAAGCCAAACACCAACGTATCTGCTGAGGAGACAGATATGACAACAAAATCCATCGTCGGGCATTTTTTCAACAATATCGAAAGTTATATATGCCGGCTGTTTCTCGCCACTTTCGTCAGCCTGCTTTTTATCCAGATCATCAGCCGGGAATTTTTTGATTACTCGCTGCCCTGGGGTGAGGAATTCGCGACCTATCTGTTTGTCTGGTTCGCCTATTTCGGCGCCAGTCACGCGGCCAAAATGGGTGCGCACAACCGGGTGACGTTTCAGTTCAAACCGTTTCCGCCCATCGTCGCGACGATCAGCGAGTTTATCGCCGATCTGATCTGGATCGCCTTTAACCTGTATTTTACCTATCTGAGTTACGACTTCGTCTTCAACAAGATGAATCTGTTCTGGAAGTCCCAGACCATGGGCGTGCCCATGAAATATTTCTACATGATTCTGCCCATTGCATTTTTCCTGATGACCGTACGGGTCATTCAGGTCAATTACCTGAAGTTCGTCAAAGGCGTCGACGTACGCGATCCGGATGAACAGGAGCGCGAAGAACTGGTCAGGCAGATGCAATCCGGCAACGATACCAATTCGAATTAATTGAGGAGCAAATCATGGATACAACCATCGTCTGGATCCTCTTCGGATCATTTCTGCTGCTGTTACTGATCGGCGCGCCCATCACGGTTTCGCTGGGCGTTTCCGCGCTGGCGGCATTTATGTACCTGGAAGACGACCCGATCAAGCTGGTGCAGATTGCCTTTCGCTCGGTCGGCTCCTTCCCCTTGATGGCCCTGCCCGCTTTTATTCTGGCCGGCGCGCTGATGGAAGCGGCGGGCATCTCGAAACGGCTGGTCAGCATTGCCGAGACTTTTGCAGGCCCGGTAACCGGCGGCCTTGGCGCGGCAACGGTCTTCGCCTGTATTTTCTTCGGCGCGATTTCCGGCTCCGGCCCGGCCAC
>JAGRHW010000657.1 GCA_020444765.1 Gammaproteobacteria bacterium
TAAAACCGGATTCGTCCGGTATTTTTATTCTGCTGGAATAAAAATACCACGCTCGACGTTCTCTCCATGAAGGCCCGCAGCCGGGCTGTATTCCCGACAAACCTGGAGAGACAGATGTTGAAGATTGTGAATGAAGTCCACCGTTCCTCGGTAAAACAGGCGTTTTCCACGCGCAGAGTACCGTTGAGTGCGATCAAGGCGATCGACACCCGCCAGCGCCGGCCGCGCCCTGGCGATGTGGTGCTGGCCAGAGTGGAGGAGGTCGGCCGGCTCGCCAGGATCGAGCTGCCGAACGGCCGCAAGAGCGCCCTTTACGAAGGCGACGAACTGCTGCTGGTTTACGGAAATCGCTATGCACCGGATGCCTATGAGGCGCTGATTCCGGTGGATATGGGGCCTTGTCACCTGGCCGCCGCCGGTGGTTTGGCAAGTCGCATCGTCGAAACCAACCTGACATTCGCCAATGAGAGGCGCACACCGACGCGGATCGTGCCGCTCGGTCTGTGTACCGCGGAAGACGGCATGGTGCTCAATCTGTCGGATTTTAAGTTGCCTGCAAGAGAGGTCGAAACGCAAGCAGTACCCGTGATCACGGTTTTCGGCGCCAGCATGAATGCCGGCAAAACCACTACAGTGGCGGGTATCGTTCGTGGTCTGGCGCGTCAGGGGCTGAAGGTCGGCGCGGTTAAGATCACCGGCACCTGCTCCGGCGGTGATCTCTGGAAATTCCAGGACGCGGGCGCTTACAGAACCCTGGATTTCACTGATGCGGGAATGGCGACATCCTACAAGGTGGATCTTGCCACGGTGCGGACCGGCGCGAAAAATCTGCTCGCCAATCTGCAGGCCTCGGATTGCGATGCGATCGTAATCGAGATTGCCGATGGTCTGCATCAGCATGAAACAGCGGCGTTACTACAGGACCGGGATTTCCAGAGTCTGGTCGATCATTGGGTGTTCGCGGCCGATACTGCGGCTAGTATCGTTATCGGCATGCAGATCGCCGCCGGGAATTACGGCCTGAAAATCAGCGGCGTCAGCGGTTCGGTGACAGCGTCGCCGCTGGCCTTGCGTGAAGCCTGTGAGCTGACGGATGCGCCGATTTACTCACTGGAAGAGCTTGAGGACGGCCGCGCCGCGTTTACCTGGCTCGATTCGCAAGTCCGTGCTGTCGAGGAACCGCTCGCCTTGCAACGGCTTGCAGTGTGAGCGATGTCCGCGCGCACCTTTGAACTGCCACGGCTTCTGGAAGGCGGTCGCAAGCCCGCCTTTCTGGTGTTGTTGGGCGTGAGCTTCGGCGAAGT
>JAGRHW010000658.1 GCA_020444765.1 Gammaproteobacteria bacterium
CGCCCGACACTGTCCAGTTCGTCGATAAAGATGATACTCGGCGCCCGCTCCTTGGCCTGGGCGAACATTCTGCGCACGCGGGAGGCGCCGACCCCGACAAACATCTCGATAAACTCCGAGGCTGAAATCGAGAAAAACGGCACCCCGGCCTCACCCGCCAGAGCCCGCGCCATCAAGGTCTTACCCGTGCCCGGCGGCCCCATCAGCAACAAGCCATGCGGAATATCGGCGCCGAGCCGGGTGTATTTGTCCGGTTCCTTGAGAAAATCGACCAGCTCGGCGACATCCTGCTTGGCGCTGTCCTGACCCGCCACCGCGGCAAAGGTAACATCCGGTATGGTGCCGGTCTGCTCGCTGTCGCCGGGATTGAGGAATTTGTCGATCGCGCCACCGCTGCCGATACCGCCACCGATGTTTTTTGAAAAGCCGCGAAAGAAATACCAGTAAAGCGCGAACAAAAGCACAAGCGGCAACAACGACCAGATAAACGAATAACGCTCCGGGTCCGGTTTTGCGCTCACCGTAAGCGGCACGTCCTGCTGCTCTATCTGCGTCAGCAGCTCGGTATCGCCCGTATCCGGTATCATCGTCGTGAAGGTCAGGCTGCTCCGGTCGGCGCTGTCCAGCAGGCCCGGCTTTTTGAGTTCCCCGCGCAAGACCTGCCCCTTCTGACCCAGGCTTGCAATATCACCGTTTCTCAGGAGTTGTTTGAACTGGGTGTAGGGAATTTCCGTGAAACCCGGCGCCTGGACTTTTCCGAGTGAACTCAGATAAAGCATGCCGAGAAATAATATCAGCAGGATAATTAACGTAATCTGACGTTGATTGTTCATCGTTTCAGCTGACCAGAATCACCGGGCAACTCGGATTATCGAGCATCCATTGCAAAGCCTCTGACTCAGCGTTGCTTGAAGCAACGACAAAATCAAAATAGTCACGGGCATTTTTTACGCCCTGGATAATTTCCTGTTCATCCCGCTGGCGCAGACTGACCCGGCCATCTGCCTGCTGACTTTCATTCAGGGTTTTTCGCAATACGTCAAGCCTGGATGGGTCAGACCCGGCCAGCGTCAGTTCAATAGCCGGTTTTGTCGACAAACTGATAAGCAGCGAAAGAATGCCCGACAGATTGGTTTCATGATCGAGAAAAAGCAGTATACGTTCACGATCCTGTCTCACGCGCGGACGTCGACCGGTCAATCCGAGTCCGAGAATCGTCATTTCCGAGGTTTCGCGCCAGACCGGATCGCGCAGACTCTTACGCCCGCGAACGCTATCGAAA
>JAGRHW010000659.1 GCA_020444765.1 Gammaproteobacteria bacterium
CGTCGGCTGGCGCGGCTCGCCAATGCACCGTTTATCAAGGTTGAAGCGACCAAATTCACCGAAGTTGGCTATGTCGGACGGGATGTTGAGTCGATCATTCGCGATCTGGCGGAAATCGCCATCAAGGAAACCCGCGAACAGGAAATGACCAAGGTGCGATTTCGCGCCGAGGATGCGGCCGAAGAACGTATTCTGGATATCCTGTTGCCGCCGGCCCGCGGCGGTTCACGGGATGACACATCGATAACAGCGCAACCCGAGTCGTCCACCCGCCAGAAATTCCGCAAAAAACTGCGCGAAGGCGAGCTTGACGATAAGGAAATAGAGGTCGAACTCAGCGCCTCGTCGATCGGCGTGGAGATTATGGCGCCGCCGGGCATGGAGGAAATGACCCAGCAGTTGCAGGGCATGTTCCAGAATCTCGGCCAGAAGCGCACCAACAAGCGCAAGCTGAAAATCCGTGAGGCTTTCAAGCAACTGGTCGATGACGAGGCCGGCAAGCTGCTCGATGAAGAGGAGCTGAAATTGCGTGCAATGGAAAATCTCGAACAAAACGGCATTGTTTTTATTGATGAAATCGACAAGGTTGCTCGCGGCAATGACCGCTCCTCCGGTGCCGATGTGTCGCGTGCCGGCGTGCAGCGCGATTTGTTACCGCTGGTCGAAGGTTGCACAGTCTCGACCAAGCTGGGCGTGGTCAAGACCGACCATATCCTGTTTATTGCGTCCGGTGCCTTTCACCTCAGCAAACCTTCGGATCTTATTCCGGAGTTACAGGGCCGACTGCCGATCCGCGTTGAGCTGCAGGCGCTCAGCAGTGATGATTTCGTGCGCATTCTCAATGAACCGAATGCCTCGCTGACCGAGCAGTACAGCGCCCTGCTGATGACCGAAAATGTTCAGCTCAAATTTACCGATGACGGGCTCAAATGCATCGCCGATGTTGCCTGGCAGGTTAACGAACGGACCGAAAATATCGGCGCCCGGCGTTTGCATACGGTAATGGAGCGGCTGCTGGATCTGGCGTCGTTTGAGGCCTCGGACCATTCCGGTCAAACCATTGTGGTTGATGCCGATTACGTCCAGGCGCAACTTGGCGAACTGGTCAAAGACGAAGATTTAAGCCGGTATATATTGTAAGCTTGGCAATTTGGCCGGAGCCTTCAACCCATGACCAAACCGACAGACATCAAGCTGCACCAGCAAAGCCGGGTTCTGGAAATCCGCTTCGAAGACGGCTTCGAATGCAATCTGCCTTGCGAATACCTGCGG
>JAGRHW010000065.1 GCA_020444765.1 Gammaproteobacteria bacterium
CAGCGTTTTGAGGAACGGCAAAAACAGGTTGAGCTTGCAAAACAGCGCGGCGACACGCACATCGGGGCGGATGCACGCACGTCGGCGCAAAACCGCCGCAAACAAAAATACAAGCAGCGAAACCGGCAGCGGCAAGACACATCGCCGGGCAAAGAACCGGTCCGAGGGGCAGGGCGATAAATATTTTTTTTCTGCCAGGCGCCGTGCAAACTTGCTCCGCAGCCCCTTATCATGTTTGAGTCCCTGAAATCCCGGTTTGGCAAAAAATCCGCGCAGCCGACAGCCACGGTGAACGAAACAAACCGGATCGTGCTGGATGATGTCACTCTGCGGCGTGGCCAAAACGAGGTGTTGCGCGGCATTTCACTCGAGCTTGATGAAAACCGTATCGGCGTCATCGGTAACAACGGCTCCGGGAAATCCTCGCTGATCAAACTGCTTAACGGCCTTAACCTGCCGGATCAGGGTTCGGTGACGGTGTTCGGCTATGACACGCGCGAATACCGCCAGAAACTGCCGGCACTGGTTGGTTTTATTTTCCAGAATCCGGATCATCAGATTATTTATCCGACCGTGCTCGAGGAGCTGGCCTTCGGTCTGGAACAGTTTGGTCAGCCGACTCCGCAGGCACAGCAAAACGCCAGGGCGTTTTTGAAAAACTACCAATGCGAAGGCCTGGCCGATAAACCGGTTCACACGCTGTCCGAAGGACAAAAGCAACTGGTCTGCATTCTTGCGGTGTTGATCATGCGGCCGCGTTTACTGCTGCTCGATGAGCCTTTTTCAAGCCTGGATCTGCCGACCCGCAAACGCTTGCTGAACCTGCTGGACAGCGCCGCCGAGCGCTTGCTGATGGTCAGCCACGACCTGGCGGTACTGGCGGACTTCGATAAGGTTATCTGGTTGCATGAGGGGCGTATCAGGCAGCAGGGCAGGGCTGAAGATGTCATTGCCGCCTACCGGCACTTCAGCGAGCAGGCTGCCGGGCTGGCGCCTGGCTGGGTCGAACCGTCATGATATCGCTGTATCTGAGTGAGCGCGGCTGGTTGCACGAAGTGCCGGCAGGCAGCAAATTACTGTTCCTCTGCGTCAGCAGCATTTTACTGCTGCCGCTGGAATCCCTGGTGCCGGTGCTGATGTTTTTGCTGACGGTACTGGCCTTGTATGTTTCCATGGGCAGGGCGGCAGTTGAGCAGCTTAAAATGTTGTCGCCGCTGCTGCCGTTTTTGTTCGCTATCTTCGCCCTGCATATGCTGACCGGCAGTTCCTATGCGGGCGCGGTTGCCATAACACGCCTGCTGGCGATGGTTTTGCTGGCCAATCTCGTCAGCATGACCACACGCATGGCCGATATGATGGCGGCCATGCGGCCGGTGTTTGCGCCGCTGGCGTATCTGGGTCTGTCGACCCGCCGGATTACCTTGGCGGTCGCCTTGATGATCCGCTTTGCGCCGGTGTTGTTCGCTTTGTTCGATTCGCTGAATGAAGCCTGGCGGGCTCGATCGATACAGCGGCCGCGTCTGCGTCTGCTAGCCCCTTTTACCATTCAGGCCCTGAAACTGACGGATAAGGTGGGTGAGGCTTTACAGGCCCGTGGTGGCGCCGCCGGCTTGACCGATAAATAACAAGACATTGGAGTAACCTGTTTGAATACCGACAAAACCCTGGCACAAATCGCCTTGTACGCAGCACTTATCGCCGTTCTCGGCATGTTACCGAAATTCAGCCTGCCGCTTGCCGGCGGGGTACCGGTGACCGCACAAAGCATGGGCATCATGCTGGCCGGGGTTATGCTGGGGCCGGTTCGCGGGGCGCTGGCTGTCTGCCTGTTTTTACTGGTGGTGGCGCTTGGTGCGCCGCTTTTGGCTGGTGGCCGCGGCGGTCTCGGGGTTTTTGCCGGACCCAGCGCCGGGTTTTTGTTCGGCTTTCCGGTAGCTGCGCTGGTGACCGGCCTGTTGATGCAGACCCTGAAATCGATGTCGGTGTTCTGGTCGGCCTGTATCGCGTCCCTGGTGGGCGGTATTTTCGTCATGTATCTGTTCGGCATACCCGGCATCATGCTGACGACTGATCTCGATGCCCGCTCAGCGTTCATGGCCGTACTGATATTTATTCCTGGTGATCTGATCAAGATCGTGCTGACTGGTCTACTGGCGAAAACCGTCGCCAAAGGCTATCCGGACGCCTTGATCTCACGCAATGTGCAATAAAAGTTCAAATTAAACAATAGATTATGGTTTTATCAGGGATTCGGCGGAGCGCGGTTCAGCGAACCGGCTCCACCGGAAATTTCCGGAATCCGCAGCGTATTAAAATTTCTTCGCCTGACTTACCCGGGAAATGCCTCAATCTGCACGGTTATTGCAAACCAAGGCTCATTCTGGAAACAATGAGCCGGCTTTATCCTCCATGCGAAGACGCGGTTACACCGAAATATTGTCCAATCTCGATTTTGCCAAAATCCGCAAGATTCCGGTCAAGGCAAATGAGAGAATCCGGCCCCGTCCGTTTTTCTCCCTCAGACACCGCATTCTTGCGATTGCGTATTTGGGCATTACCGGATTTATTCTGCACCTTGCCGTGACCATCAGCCAGTCCAGCTACAATGCTGAGGCGCTGCAGGAAATCCGCGATGTCCGTTATCCGGTGCAGGCCGACTTGCTGGGCGCGATGCATACGCTTGAGATTATCCAGCGGGAGCTGGAGGCGGGCGCCCTGACCCGTAACAATGAATTGCTGGTGACCACCGCGGTGCTGGCGGAGGAATTTCGTAACAAGCTGTTCAACGTATCGCGGCTGGAGCCGAAAATCGCCCAGAATATCCATTCCATTCTGGAAAAATTCGATTTCTTCTACCTCGGTTCATCCACCCTGGCGCTGGACCTGAGCCGGCCCGATCTGGAAATACTGAAGTTCAGTAACCGGGCACGCAATACCTCGTCGATGTACAAGGATGTAACCGGTGAACTGCAAATCCTGCTCGATGAGCAGACCCGCAGCCTGTCCGGCAGTATCGACAAGGCCAACCGTTTTTACGAGTTTACGATTCTGTTAGCTTATGTCGAAGGCATCAGCGGCGTTCTGGTGGTATTTTTTCTCGTCTGGTTGACCGCCAACGGTATCGTCCGACGGATTAACGAGATGGTGACATCCCTGCGTAATATCGCCAGCGGCAGCAGTGATATGAGTGTGCGGATAAAAATCCGCGGCAAGGATGAAATGAGTGAGCTGGCATTCTGGTTCAATACCTTTATTGCAAAGCTGGAGGCCGTCACCAGCCAGTCCACGGCGGAAATCCGCAGAATAGCCTATACCGATAATCTTTCCGGACTGCCGAACCGGCGCATGCTGCTCGAATGTCTGGAGGCCGAGGAGTATCGCGCCGCGAAAGATACCGGCCGACGGGTCGTCGGTATGTTCCTGGACCTGGATAACTTCAAGCCGATCAATGATCAGCTGGGCCACGATGCCGGCGACGAGTTGATCCGTCAGGTGGCTCTGAGGCTTCGGGAAATTGTCGGTGCGGAAAGTCTGAGCAACGACGAGGTTTTCGAATCCATGCTGGCCGGTGAGTCACCGATCGTGGCGCGTATCGGTGGCGATGAATTTTTTATTCTGCTCTCGGGCGACATTGATGAAGCTCACGCGCAGGAGGTCGCTGAAAAGATCCTGGTCAGCGTGCTCAGACCCTATGAGATCGCCGATGAACAATGTCATATCGGCGTGAGTATCGGCGTCAGTCTGTCCGATCGCGATGAAGCCGGTTCGGCCAGCTTGATGGACGAGGCGGATCTGGCCATGTATGAGGCGAAAAACTGCGGCAAGAATACCTACCGCTTTTATACCCAGGAAATCACCGATGCCGCGATCCACAAAGCGCAGCTGGAAAACGCCCTGCTGGACTGTATCGTTAACGATGAGTTAAGACTGTCTTATCAGCCCAAGTTCGATCTGCAAAGCGGCGCTTTTGTCGGTGCCGAGGCGTTGCTCAGATGGCACAGTAAGGAATTTGGCATTATGACGCCTGAGCAGTTCATTCCTTTCGCCGAGAGAAGTGGCAAGATTCTGGAAATCGATCAATGGGTGTTGGACGAGGTTTGTCATAAAATACAGCATTGGTTGTCAATGGGGATAGAGCCCGGTCGACTGGCTATCAATATATCTCCGAATTTTGCGCGTAACGCCGGCAGTGTCGAACTCGTTCAATCGGTGCTGGAAAAATTTTCTGTTTCCAGTGACAGGCTTGAGCTAGAAATCACCGAATCGACAGCAGATGGTTTTGTCGAGGAGGTCAGCGATAATATGCGCCGTTTGAGAAATCTGGGTGTGACAATCGCACTGGACGACTTCGGCGTCGGCCAGTCCTCGATGCGCTTGTTGATTCATTGCGAAATCGATGCCTTGAAACTCGACCGTAGTCTGGTCGAGAAAATTGAAACGGACTATCGTACACGCGTTGTCGTCGATTCCTTGCTGGCCATGGCGCATTCACTCAAGGTTGTTTCTGTTGCCGAAGGTGTGGAAAGTGTTCCGCAATTGAAATGTCTGCGTGAACTTGGCTGTGATCTGGGGCAGGGCTATTATTTTGCCAAGCCGATGACGGCCGATGAGCTTGAGCGTTTTATGGGTGGTAACGGACATCTCTACGACCGCCGGATATCCTGACAGATAAAACGAGCTGCCGCGTCCACAGCAGGGACGCGGCATTGTATAAACGTCTAGCGGATTTTCACCTTTACCAGTTCATCACCGTCAGGATCGGTGACATGCACCGCGCAGGCTATACACGGATCAAAGCTGTGGATGGTTCGGAGGATCTCCAGCGGCTGTTTGGGATCGTGCAGCTTGTGGCCTTTCAGCGAAGCTTCGTACGGACCGGTAT
Source organism: Gammaproteobacteria bacterium (assembly GCA_020444765.1). The sequence goes on from JAGRHW010000065.1 coordinate 4,883, forward strand.
TACCTTCCGCATCCCTTGGGCCGGCGTTCCAGGTGCTGGGCACGACAGCCTGATAGTTATCAATCAAACCATCCTTGATAACGATCCAGTGCGCCAGCGCGCCACGCGGCGCCTCCATATAACCGACCCCTCTGGCACTGGACGGCCAGCTTGAAGGTTCCCAGAGTTGTTCGTTAAAGGTGCGCGCATCGCCGGAGCGGATATTGCCGATGAGCTGATTGTACCAGTCCTGCATGGCGTCAGCGATGATCTTGGTTTCCAGTGTTCTGGCCGCGGTGCGTCCAAGCGTCGAATAAAGTGCATCGACGGGCAGTTGCAGTATGTTCAGCGCGCGATTGGTTAATTCCATGGTCGGTTCGTGGCCGACGGCATTGAGCATCAGCACGCGCGCCAGCGGGCCGACTTCAACCGGTTTGCCTTTCCAGCGTGGTGATTTCATCCAGGAGTATGAGTCCTCGACGTTAAGCTGCTCATAAGGCGGTTCGGGGCCGGTATAGTTCAATTCGGTTTCGCCCGCATAGGGGTGCAGGCCTGCAGTTTTTCCGGACTTGTAGTCGTACCAGGAGTGAGCGACAAATTCCTGGATTTCATTATCGGCTTCGATATCCAGTTCGTAAATCGTCGACAGGTCCTTGTTCAGAATCACGCCGGACGGTATCAGAAAGGAGGACGGATCATCCATGCCCTTGGCGGGAAAATCCCCGTAAGTCATAAAGTTTCCGATACCTTCGCCCTGACGGAACCAGTCCTTGTAAAAACCGGCGATGGCCAGTGTATCGGGCAGATACACATCATCGACGAAGGCGCGCATGCGCGCGATGATGTCCTGTACCTGGGAAAGTTTTTCGGTGTTGATCGCCGAGTCGGAATTGAGATCAATGGCGCATGGCACACCGCCGACCAGGAAATTCGGATGCGGGTTTTTCCCACCGAATATGGTGTGCAGCTTGACCACGTCGCGTTGCCACTCCAGCGCATCCAGATAATGTGAAACCGCCATCAGGTTCGCTTCCGGCGGCAGTTTATAAGCCGGATGTCCCCAATAGGCCTTGGCGAAAATGCCGAGCTGACCACCATCGACGAATTTTTTCAGCTTGGCTTTTTGATCGGCGAAATAACCGGGCGAGGATTTGGAATATTTGCTGATCGACTGCGCCAGTTGCGAGGTAGCCGCCGGGTCGGCATTGAGGGCGGAAACCACATCGACCCAGTCCAGTGCATGCAGATGATAAAAATGCATGACGTGGTCATGCACATACTGGGCGGCAATCATCAGGTTACGGATAAGCTGCGCATTCGGCGGAATTTTGTAATCCAGAGCATCTTCGACCGAACGCACTGAGGCGATACCGTGCACCAGCGTGCAGACACCGCAGATGCGTTGTGCGTAGGCCCAGGCGTCGCGAGGATCGCGGCCGCGCAGAATGATTTCTATACCGCGTACCATGGTGCCCGCTGAATAGGCTTCGGCGATGGTGTCGCCGTCCATCTGTGCCTCGATGCGCAGGTGACCCTCGATACGGGTTATCGGGTCAACGACGACTCTTTCACTCATGACTTGTCTCCTGCGTTGGGATTTTGTTCATTCAGATAGGTTTCCAGCAGGCGGTACTGGGCAGCCGCTTCCTGATCACCGGTGTCCTGACCCTGGGCGATTTGCTCGGAGGTTCTGGCCATCCGGCAACTGACCGCGGCCTGCCAGACAGCGTCCTTGCTGCCGGACTTCGGCGCCAGCAGGGAGGCGGCTGCCTTGGCGACGAAATAGGCGGCTTGTGCCTGCCAGTCACCTTCGGCGCCGCAGCGGGTATGACTGTCGAGGCTCGCTCGTTTGGCTATCCCGGCGGCGGCGTCCAGTTCTTCGCGGCTTGCACTGTTTTGAATGGCGGTGTTGAGCGCCCGTTTGACGCGTTCGTCATCGTTGAAATCAAGTACATTTTCAACAAGCCTGGCACCGATGACTCTTTGCTGTCCGGCATCGAGCGCGGCGATTGCGCTACGAAACTCGGCATCGTTGTTGATCGTAGTCATTTTGATTCTCCTGCCGGCTCGCGGTCTTCGACAAGATGCTCGGCCAGCATTTCGGTAAGACTCAAAACGGGAATGTCCATATTGTTTTCTTCCAGCCCGTCTTCCAGCTGGATGCGGCAGTTGGCGCAGGCTGAAACCAGTCCCTCGGGTTTGACCGCTTCGAGTTGGGATTTTTTGCGATTGAAGGCCTTCAGACGATGTTCGTCGGCCCGTTCATTGGCGCTGACGCCGCCGCCGGCGCCGCAGCACCAGTTGATCTTGCCGTTGTCCGGCATCTCGACGAAGTTTTCCGCAATGCTGTTGAGCAGGTTGCGCGGTTCGTTGATCACGCCGCCGCGTCTGGCGATCTGGCAAGGGTCATGATACGTCAGCCGATCGGTTTCCATGCCTTCGAACTTGATGCGTCCTTCACGGTGCAATTCATCCAGCACCTCCAATACATGCCTGACCTTGAACGGATATTTTCGGCCGATCAGGTTTGGCCCTTCCCAGCGAATCGCTGTATAGGCATGGCCGCATTCCGGACTGATCACGGTTTTGACCTTGAGTTTTTCAGCCGCCGACACGACACGGTTGACCAGGGTCGCGGCTATGTCCGAAACGCCGATTTGTATGCCGCTATTGGTCGCTTCGAAAGCCTCTGAGGAAATCGTCCAGCTGACGTCTGCTTGCCGGAAGATTTTAGCCAGCGCACCGATGACTTCAGGAAAGTTCATGATTTCCATTGACGACAGCAACAGCATGTACTCGGCGCCTTCCTTGTCGAGCGGCACATCCAGTCCGTAATCGTTTTTGACGTGACGGATCTGCGCTTCCAGTGCCGGCAGACGCACACCCATCGGGCTGCCGATTTCGATGGCCCGGGTCGAAGCGCCGACCAGACCTTCCGGTGCGTGGCCGGCTGCCGCCATGCCTTCACGGGTCTTGCGGATCATGTAAGTAATATCGTTGCCGACCGGGCAGATCAGCGAGCAGCGGCCGCACAGGGTGCAGGTGTCATAGACCAGGGTTTCCCACTGGGTGAAATCCTCATCGGTGATTTTTTTCGACAAGCCAAGCAGGGATTTTACTTTGCCCTTCAAGGTGTATTCCTGTTCCCAGACCCGCCGCAGCAATTCGGTTTTATGTATCGGTGTATGTTCGGGTTTGGGGTCTTCGGTATAGAACAGACAGGCGTCGGCGCAGAGCCCGCAATGCACGCAACTGCTCAAAAACGCTGCGGTCGGCGCGTCAATCTGTTCTTTCAGTGCGTGAATCCCACGCTCCACAGTCAAGGCACTCATGATTGCACCCCCTTGAAACCGGCGATGGCGCCGTTATACCAGCGCGCGAAAAACAGCGTAAAGGCATGCGAGAGCTTGGTAAAAGGAAACAATACCAACAGCAATTCGAAGCTGAGAATATGCATGGCCAGCAACTGATCCGGTTTGAAAATCAGCCGGTGATAGGCCAGGTAGCCCGTCAGCAGCGGTAAAAACGTTACCGCCCAGACCAGATAATCTTCAAAGTGGCTGAGAAAACGTTTGACCGGATCGGTAAAACGGTTGACCAGAATGGCGATCATGCTGGCGATTGTGACAATCGCAAAGGCATCGACGACCGGCGTCGGCAGACCCGGCCATTTGAAACCGAAAACGCTGTCGAACAACAGAATATGCGGGACGAACAGGAACAGCACGACAAAAAAACCGATATGAAAAACATAAGACGTCACGATGAAAAAAGTTGAATGCCGCCAGGTTTGTTTGTCCGGGATCATCCGCAGTCCGATGGTTTTCAGGCCGTGGGAAAACTCGCTGCCTTTGGGCTCGGCAAGATTCTGCTTTCTGCCGAGCATCAGGATTTCGGCAAGACGAATGATCATGCCGATGACAAAAACCAGTACGGCAAAGGTAAACGCCGGGCCTTTAACAAATAGTAGAAACTCGGTGGAGGTCATGACTTTTCTCCATTCAATTCATCGACAGACAGGGTTTGATGAGCGTTGACGGCGGCTGATTTGCGGCGTTTGTTCAAGCCGCCAAGCGCTGCGCCCGCAATCAGTCCGCCGGCCAGGCCGTAGCCGAGCGTCGAGCCGGTTTTGCCGGTCGGTACCGACAGGGCCTTGTAAAATCCCCCGAAATCCCAGAAGTCCGGTTCTGAGCAGCCAATACAACCATGTCCCGATTCGATCGGAAAACTCGTGCCTTCATTCCACTTGGTGGTGGCGCAGGCATTGTAGGTGACAGGACCTTTGCAGCCGAGTTCGTAAAGACACCAGCCCTTGCGCGCGCCCTCATCGTCGAAGGTTTGGGCAAACAGGCCTTTCTCGTAGAATGGCCGGCGGTAGCAACGGTCATGAATGCTCTGGCCGTAAAACGTTGCCGGCCGGCCCAGATGGTCGAGTTCCGGCAGACCGCCGAAGGTCAGCACATGCGCCAGCACGCCGGTAATCACGATCGGGATCGGCGGGCAGCCCGAGACATTGATGATCGGCTTGTCGGTGATCAGATCAGCCACCGATACCGCACCGGTCGGGTTGGGATCGGCTTTGGGCAGGCCGCCGAAAGCCGCGCAACTGCCGACTGCTACGACGGCCGCCGCATCTTTAGCGGTTTCGATCAGCATGTCGAGGTTGCTGATGCCGGCGATGGTCGAGAAGCCTGCGTTACCGGTCGGGATCGAGCCGTCGACCACCAGAATGTACTGCCCGGCGTTTTCCCGCATCGCCTCCTCGCGTGCCTCCTCGGCCGCGGAGCCTGCCGCTGCCTGCAGGGTATGGTGGTAATCAAGTGAGATCGCGTCGAAAATCAGGCCTTCCAGTGTCGGGGCGTGAGCGCGCGTCAGCGACTCGGTGCAACCGGTGCATTCCTGGAATGACAGCCAGATGACTGATGGCCGTTTTGCATTTTCGAGTGCGTGAGCGATCCTCGGCACCATGGCCGGCGACAGCGCCATGCTCGACGCCAGGGTTGCGCAGAATTTCAGAAATCCCCGCCGCGAAATCCCTTGTCGCTGCAAGTGGGCTTTAACGGTATTACTCGGATTCATGGTTCAGACTCTCCAGTAGCTCGGATAGTTCGGATTCGGATTGTGCGAGATCATCCCGGTGGGCCTGGACGATATCGGGTATCAGCGTGACATCGATAAAGCGGCTCTCGACCTCGCCCTCGGTATTGAAGTGCGTGACCAGCCAGACGCCGGGAAAGCGGCTCTCGCGGATCTCGGTATGGCCGAACGTGTCGATGGTGATCGATACTTCGCCATGCCCCAGAAAGGTTTCGATGTCGTTCAGTTCAGCCGACGAGAGAGGCATGGCCTGCAGATCGATGGCGGATTTTTCAGCGGATTTGCCGAGCCGCGCGAGGGCGTGGCGCACTTCGTGAAGAATGGGCAGGGTATTGCCGGTCGGTGATTCGCACGGAGCCGTGGCCTCTACAGAAACCGGAATTTCCGATAGTACGGTCATCTCGCTAAACCTCTTTGTCGGATAGATTTTTCGCGGTATTACAGTGCCGCGATCCCACTGTTTTTTGCGTGCAAAATGGAGGTGTCGCCGTGCCATTGTTGTAATAGGGAGGAAGCCATGGCTGCGGCTTTGGGTATTGCGGGTTCCAGCGCTTTGCTGACCTGCTCACCCCAGGTCAGGGTTTCTGGCTGGATACCGATCAGGGCGCGGTGTTCGGGCAGTCGTCCGACCAGCCGGGCGATGTCCAGCAGGTCGATCAAACCAACCTCATGAACGCTGCGTCCGCCTTTGGCCAGAAATCCGTCCATCTCCGCACCTTCAAAACACTGTACCGTTCCTGGTGGTGATCGCAAAGACGCTGCATCGAATACGAGCAGATGCGTGGCGCTTTCGATATCTGCCGCCAGAGTAAAACTCAAGGTACCGCCGTCGAGCAGGACGAATGTGTCCGGTACCTCATACATGGAACCGAAATGATTTAATGCATGTATACCAGCACCTTCGTCACTGAGCAATACATTGCCTATTCCCAGTATCAAGGTTCGTGACTGCGACTCTTTACCCATAGTTTGAGTATGGCCTCTAGCCGTCAGCCTTCATTGACCAGGGTCAATGTGCAGCGGAAAAAAATGGATTGTCATAGAATACCCCAATCAACAGGGGTGAGTGGGTTTATGTGTCTATCAGTAGCAATGAAAATCACCAGCATCAACGGCTTCGAGGCGCAATGCGAGGCGCGCGGCAGTCAGCGTACGGTAAATTTGATCATGTTGCCGGAAAACAGCCTGAACGTAGGTGATTTCGTCATGGTTCAACTGGATTACGCGATACAGCAAATCACCGAGGAGGACGCACGTAAATCCTGGGAGATGGTCGATGAAATCCTCACCGTGCTGGAGCAGAACGTGAGGCCGGCTGATTTGACCAGCGATGATGCAAAATAAGCAGCTATAGTTTGTTGGGCAAACGGCCCCGGCGAATAAACCGTCACGCGCCGCGATAAAGTAAATTGTCTCGACAAAAATAGAGTTTATGGAAACCCACACTTTTTTTCTGCACCTGTTGATCATTCTGCTGGCGGCGAGAATATTCGGAGAAATCGCCGTACGCATCGGCGCGCCCTCGGTGATTGGCGAGTTGCTGGCCGGTATCGTGCTCGGACCGAGTCTGCTCGGCTGGTTGCAGGTCGACGAAGTGATTCGTCTGCTGGCCGAAATCGGTATCATTCTGTTGCTCTTCGAAGTCGGGCTGGATACCGACATCCGGCGTCTGGTGAGTTCCGGACAAAAATCCATTGTGGTAGCGGTTGGCGGATTCATTATGCCGCTGACCCTTGGCGCGGTGGTCGCCTACTGGGTATTTGGTCTGACGCCGGTGGTGTCTTTGTTTATCGGCGGTACGCTGACCGCTACCAGTATCGGTATTACGGTCCGCGTGCTGAGTGATCTGCGGCGTCAGCACGAGCTGGAAGGGCAGGTCGTGCTGGGGGCGGCGGTGCTGGATGACATTCTGGGCGTGGTGTTGCTGGCACTGCTCTACGATTTTGCCATGACCGGCACCATGAGCCTGAGCAATGCCACCTCGATCCTGCTGTTCGTGAGCATCTTCTTTGTCCTCGCGCCGGTGCTTGCCAAGCTGATCTCCGTGCTGATCCGGCGGGTCGAGAGTATCAGCGAAATCCCCGGCATGATTCCCACTACCATCGTAGCGCTGGTGCTGTTGTTCGCCTGGCTGGCGCACGTGATCGGCGCGCCGGAACTGCTCGGCGGGTTTGCCGCAGGGCTTGCATTGTCGCGCCGTTTCTTTCTGCCGTTTGGTATCGCCCTGCGTACCGACCAGTATTTCTACCAGCATATTCAAACCGAGATGCGGCCCATCATTCAGCTTTTTACGCCGATTTTCTTTGTGATGGTCGGCTTGTCGCTGAACCTGCACGAAATCGACTGGTCGTCACCGTTTATCTGGAGTTTCTCCGGTATTTTTCTGGCCGTGGCCATAGTTGGCAAATTCGCCGGCGCCCTGTTGCTCAACGATACCTGGCTGGTTCGTATCGCGATCGGTTTGTCGATGCTGCCGCGGGGCGAAGTCGGGCTGATTTTTGCCGAGCTCGGCCGAACCGGTGGCGTGCTCAGTCCGGAAGTCTATGCCGGAATGGTTTTTGTCATCGCCCTGACAACACTGTTATCGCCTTTCGCACTCAAGTGGTTTTATGGCACGTTTGCCAGTGCGCTGCCGACCCGCAAGCATAAGAGCTCGTCTAAAATTATTTAGCCATACTGCAATAAACGCCACCGCGGCATCCTGCTCTGGATTCTCTCTTGTGGTGCAATGGCGGCTGGGTAACACGTTCCATGCAACCACGTCGTCATCCCCGAATGCCATAGTCGGGGAACCAGCGCCT
>JAGRHW010000660.1 GCA_020444765.1 Gammaproteobacteria bacterium
CAACGCCAACCGGCTCAACGGTATCGATGGCGAAGTGCTCGATACGGCAGAGCTGGCGCGCAGGATTCCTTTTTTGAATACCAGCGAAACCGCGCGTTTTCCGATACTCGGTGCCTCCTACCAGGCGCGCGGCGGCACGGCCCGGCATGACGCGGTGGCCTGGGGGTTTGCCCGTGGCGCCGATGCGCTTGGCGTCGATATTGTTCAGAACTGCGAGGTGACCGGTATCCGCCGGCAGGGCGGCGCCGTCAGCGGGCTGGAGACCACGCGCGGTCTGATCAGTGCCAAAAAAGTCGGTATCGTGGTGGCCGGGCATTCCGGCGTGCTGGCGGAGATGGCCGGCTTCCGTCTGCCGCTTGAAAGTCATCCCCTGCAGGCGCTGGTTTCCGAACCGATCAAGCCGATTCTCGATACCGTGGTGATGTCGAATGCGGTGCATGGTTATATCAGCCAGTCTGACAAGGGCGATCTGGTCATAGGCGCAGGCATCGATCATTACACCGGGTACGGGCAGCGCGGCAGTTACCAGGTCATCGAGGGCACGGTCGCGGCGATCAAGGAGCTGTTTCCGGTCTTCAGTCGTGTGCGCATGAACCGGCAGTGGGGCGGTATCGTCGATACCACGCCTGATGCCTGCCCGATCATCGGCCGCACGCCGCTCGACGGCTTGTATATCAACTGTGGCTGGGGGACCGGCGGCTTCAAGGCGACGCCGGGCTCCGGCTGGGTATTTGCCCATACGCTGGCCCGTGACGAGCCGCACGCGCTGAATGCGGCGTTTGCGCTGGACCGGTTCGTCAGCGGTCATCTGATCGACGAACACGGCGCGGCCGGCGTCGCGCATTAGGGAGAGCGATTCATGCTATTGATCGAATGTCCATGGTGTGGGCCGCGTGCCGAACCGGAGTTTTCCTACGGCGGCGAGGCGCATATTACAAGACCGGAAAATCCCGATGCGCTGAGCGACAGCGAATGGGCTGATTACCTGTTTATGCGCAGCAACCCGCGCGGCGCGCATCTGGAGCAGTGGCATCACAGTGCCGGCTGTCGCCGCTGGTTCAATGTCGAGCGCGATACCGTGAGTTATAAAATCATCCGTGTTTACAAGCCTGGCGAGCCACGGCCGAACAACGCGAAGCGGGCGGAAAATCATGACGGATAACGCGCCGCGTTCCGGTCGTTTGCCGAGGGGCGGGCGTATCAATCGCACGGAGGTGCTGGAATTTACCTTCAACGGCCGACACTATACCGGCTATCAGGGCGATACA
>JAGRHW010000661.1 GCA_020444765.1 Gammaproteobacteria bacterium
GGCTGTCGGTCGGGTAGGGGTGCGGGTGATGAAACTCGATTCCGCCTTCTGACAGCGTCACCGGCTGTAGCTCGCCGATTTGGCCCAGCACGGTTTGCGCCACGATCTGGCTCAGCAGATCGACGCGTTTGTTCAGGGTTTTCAGGTAGCTGGAAACAGTGCGGTCGCGCTCGCTGATCTGGCGCAGCAGGTGCTGGGACTCGAATTCGCTAAGGTGCAGCTCACTGAGTAAATTGAACAGTGGAGACGCATCTTGCAACACTTCGCTGGTAGCGGCTTCGGAGGCCCTTAGCGGGGTTATTTCCAGTGCGATCAGATCTTCGATACGGTAGTATTCGCGGCGATCTGCGTCATTTAATGTCGACATGGCGAACCCGTGATGGCGGCTGTGGTCTGAGTGTAAAGCTGCTTATCAGGCCCCGCCACAAGGACGTCTTCTTTTCCCTCGAACAAGCCCCGACATGTTCAGACCTCTCTTCGTATTTATCGGCACGCGTTATACCCGTGCAAAGCGCCGCAATCATTTTGTGTCGTTCATTTCTCTGACTTCAATGATCGGACTCGCCCTCGGCGTGGTCGTAATGATTGTGGTGCTCTCGGTGATGAACGGCTTCGATCATGAGATGCGCACCCGCGTGCTGGGCATGGTGCCCCACGCGACCATCGTTGGTGATCAACCGATCAGCGACTGGCAAAGCCTGGCCGCCAAAGTCCGGCAGAACCCCAAGGTGGAGGCGGTAGCGCCGTTCACCCAGATGCAGGGGCTGCTGACCCATGACGGCAATGTGCAGAAAGTAATGCTCAATGCCATCGATCCGGTGCAGGAACGCAAGGTATCGATCATTGACAAGTTCATGCTCGAAGGACAGCTCGACTCGCTGACCCCGGGCAGCTTCGGCATCATCATTGGTGACAAGGCGGCCAGGAAGCTCGGGGTTGCCATCGGTGACAAGCTGACCTTTGTTGCGCCGGAAGTCACCGTGACCCCGGCCGGGATGTTTCCACGCATGAAGCGTTTCACCGTGCAGGGCATTTTCCATGTCGGCGCGGGTGAAATTGACGGCTACCTGGGCGTGACCAACCTGCAGGATCTGGCCCGTTTGCAACGCTGGAAGCCTGATCAGGTACAGGGGTTGCGTCTCAAGTTTGACGATCTGTTCCAGGCGCCGCGTACGGCATGGGAAATCGCCCAGCAGCTGGGCGAGAGCCAGTATTACGCCCGCGACTGGACCCGCACCCATGGCAATCTGTATCAGGCAATCCGCAT
>JAGRHW010000662.1 GCA_020444765.1 Gammaproteobacteria bacterium
TTGAAGCGGTCGGCACCCCCTTATTGATAATTATCAATAAGGGGGTGGGTGGCAGGGAGAGGATCTAATCTTTGGCCAGTTCGACAAAGATCGTGTTCATGCGTTTGACGAAACCGGCGGCGTCGTCGAGCTGCCCGCCTTCGGCCAGAACCGCCTGATCGAACAGTAACTGCACCCACTCGGCAAACTTGTCTTCATCGGGCTCCTGATCGAGTTTTTCAAGCAGCGGGTGTTCGGGGTTGATCTCCATCACCGGCTTGCTCTCGGGAACCGGCTGACCGGCCTGACGCATCAGCTGTTGCAGGTGCAGCGGCATATCCTGCTCGCCCAGCACCAGACACGCCAGCGAGGTGGTCAGACGCTGCGATACACGCACTTCCTCGACCTTTTCCCCGAGCGCCTTTTTTACCCGCTCGACCAGCGGCGAGGCCTTCTCCTCGAGCTCCTTCTGCTGTTTTTTCTCCTCATCACTGCCGATGCCGGACAGATCCAGATCGCCCTTGGCAACCGAAACAAAGTGCTTGCCGTCATATTCATGCAGATGCGACATGGTCCATTCGTCCACGCGATCATGCATCAGCAACACCTCGATGCCTTTTTTGCGGAAGATCTCCAGATGCGGGCTGTTGCTGGCCGCCGCGTAGCTGTCGGCGGAAACGTAATAAATCTTGTCCTGGCCATGCTGCATGCGGGCGATATAATCGTCCAGGCTGACGTTTTGCTCCGGCGAATCCTGCTGCGTGCTGGCATAACGATAGAGTTTTGCCACCTGTTCACGGTTGGCGAAATCCTCGGCCGGCGCTTCCTTCATGACCTGGCCAAATTCCTTCCAGAAAACCGTGTAGTCATCAGGCGCATCCTTGGCCATGGTTTCCAGTAAAGAGAGAACCTTTTTCACCGAAGCGCTGCGTATGCTGTCGATCACCTTGTTGCTTTGCAGGATTTCCCGGGACACATTCAGCGGCAAATCGTTGGAATCGACCAGGCCTCGCACAAAGCGCAGATAACGCGGCATCAGCTTTTCCGCATCATCCATAATGAAGACCCGCTGCACATAAAGCTTGATGCCGTGCTGCTGGTTATGATCATAAAGGTCGAAGGGCGCACGCTTCGGAATATAGAGCAAGGAAGTGTATTCGTGCTTGCCTTCAACGCGGTTGTGCGTCCAGCTCAGCGGGTCCTCGAAATCGTGGAAGGACTGCTTGTAGAACTCCTTGAACTCATCATCGCAGATGT
>JAGRHW010000663.1 GCA_020444765.1 Gammaproteobacteria bacterium
TCCTTTTCAGGACGAGTTCTTTGCTTGTATTACTGAATTTTTTTTTTATTTTTAAAAGCTCCGCGCAAATCGCCTTCACTGAATCCGGTGGCCTTGTCGTCGGGATAGAGTTCCTTGAGTTTGGCCGTTACCTCCTCCGCAATAGAGCTGCCATGGCACTTGAGGCAGACTTCACCGGTGGCGATCGGTTTCATATAGCGGTATTCCTTGCCATCGTCGGTGTCGACAACGGTTGAGAATTCCATCTCGGCCGGGTTCTGACCGGATTGTTTGGCAGCTTCGAAATCTTCCATGACCTGGCGCTGCCAATCGGTTGCCGCATTGGCCGGATTGCGGTTTTTCAGACTCGTGCGGCTCAGCTCGAAACCGCTTTCGCCGGAAACCTGGCTTGCAATTTCCGGTGCCTTGAGGTTGCACACGCCGATTGCGTTGACCGGTCCTCCGGCTTTCATCGCGGTTGTCAGCTCGTGCTTGAGCGATTTTCCAAAGGCCATGATTGCCTGCTTGCTAAGCGCATTTTTGGCGGCCAGATCAGTGTCTGCGTGCACCGACAGGCTGAGCACACAAGCCGTTACGATCAGGGACAGGTTTTTTAACATACGGGTCTCCGGAGGATTTGAATCGAATGGAAAGTCATGCAGCGGATAACAATGATCCGTATTACCCGGACTAGTCTATCATCGCGATAAAACTTTTTTTCATAGGAGTTTCATTAGGCCGATCAGAAAATTTTATCCGATCTTGAACATTCGGCCGCAATCAGAGCAGCTTGCGGCCATTCGGGATCGGTTGGTCGGGTACCGCGAGCACGACTTGTTTTTTGTCATCAAAAAATCCGGTTACCAGGCATTCCGACATAAAAGGCCCGATCTGCTTGACCGGAAAATTCACCACGCCGACGATCTGCTTGCCGACAAGATCCTCGGGCTTGTAGTGTTCGGTGATTTGCGCGCTGGATTTCCGGTAGCCGATATCCTCGCCGAAATCGATCTTCAGTTTGTAGGCCGGCCGCCTGGCTTCGGGGAATTCCTCGGCCTCGACAATCGTGCCAATGCGTAATTCAACCTGCTCGAACTCTTCCCAGTTGATTGTTTTCATGGTGATTTCCGTGGCGAATGTGAGAGGGGCAGTATGGGTTTTCCCCGATGCCGATTGCAATAACTGTTTCGGTGATCCTTAACCCGGTCATTCCCTCGCAGGCGGGAATTCGGTAGTGGACTGTCCGGTGG
>JAGRHW010000664.1 GCA_020444765.1 Gammaproteobacteria bacterium
TCGTGAGGAAGATACCGGTGACGATCTGGATCACCAGCACCAGCAATGCGAGTGAGCCGAAGTAGTACCAGAAATTGAAGTTTTTCGGCGCATAGTACTTACTGAGATGCTCTTCCCACATCTTTGTTGCGGGAAAGCGCTCGTCTATCCACGACATTGTATTTTCAAGACGCTTGCCCATCAGGCCGCACCTCCATCTTCACCAATTATTATTCGTGTATCCGACAAGTAGGCATGCGGCGGTACAACCAGGTTGGTCGGCGCCGGGACACCCTGGTAGACACGGCCGGCAAAATCGAATTTTGAACCGTGACAGGGGCAGAAGAACCCGCCGTGCCAGTCATCGCCGAGATCGGCGGGCGCGATGTCCGGTCGATAAGTTGGTGAACAACCCAGGTGTGTACAGATACCGATCATGATCAGGTATTCCGGCTTGATCGAACGATAGGTATTTTTTGCATACTCGGGTTGCTGCGGGACATCGGATGCCGGATCGCGCAACATGTCCTGATGAGCATCGAGGGCCTTGAGGGTTTCCTCGGTGCGGCGCACGATCCAGACCGGCTTGCCACGCCATTCGACGATCACCATTTGCCCGGGCGCCAGCTTGCTGATATCGGCTTCGACCGGCGCGCCGGCAGCCCTTGCTCTGGCACTTGGCGACATGGAACTCACGAAAGGCACAAGCAGCGCTGCCACACCCGCTCCGCCTACCACGGAAGCGCCCGTCACCAGCAGACGGCGTTTCTTTTTATCGACGTTTTCGCTCGTAAAGGAGCCTTGCGTCGCTACGGTCTCTGTTGCCATGAGACTACTCCAGATTTAAATAAAAATTCGTATAAGACAGAACACACGGACTTCCTGACTTACGCAGATCTGCGCGTCCGCCTTGCGTCCCCGCTCGCGTGCTATAGGGTAATTCTGTCGGATTTGCCGAGCTTCCATTCGGGTGCAAAAAAACAACCGGATGGTAACACAAAATGCAAAAAAATGTCTTGGTCAATTTGCGGATTTTCGATTGTTGCAGGACTTGCCGGGAAAATTATTGCAGGGAATTCCGCAACAAAAAAAACTTATAGCCCCATCCGTTCCATCCTTTTTAATTTTACACCGGATTATCCAGATCCACATTGACATGGCGCAGAGAGAACTGCTTTTGCAACTCATCGCCAAGTGCCTTTACACCATAGCGCTCGGTTGCATGATGC
>JAGRHW010000665.1 GCA_020444765.1 Gammaproteobacteria bacterium
AGTGCGGAACAGAAAAACGCCTGGTACGCGCACTGGATTGCCGAGGGCCTAGGAGCGGCCGAAGCCCTGCTGGCCCGGCAGCCGGAGAACCCTTATTGCTTTGGCAGCGAGCCGAGCCTGGCCGATGTCTGCCTGATTCCGCAGATCGCCAACGCCGCCCGCATGAACTGTGACTTGTCACCCTACCCGCGTCTGCTGGCGGTTTACGAACACTGCCAGGCGCAACCAGCGTTTAAGGCGGCTGCTCCCACACAACAACCGGATTACACTGCCTGACCCCACGCCAGGCCGGAGGAAACCTTATGTCTACGAGTAAACCCAAACAAAAAATCATCGTCGTCGGTGGCGGTATCGGTGGCCTCGCCGCCGCCATGGCCCTGACCCGTCAGGGGATCGAGGTACTGCTGCTAGAGCAGGCCGCGGAAATCGGCGAAATCGGCGCGGGCATCCAGCTCGGCCCCAACGCCTACGCCGCGCTCGATGCGCTTGGTGCCGGCGAGGCCGCTCGCAACCGCTCGGTGTTTACCGACCACCTCACCATGATGGACGCGGTCGATGCCTCGGTGGTCGGCCGCATGGAAGTCGGCGAGGCTTTCCGCGCGCGTTTCGGCAACCCTTACGGCGTGATTCACCGCGCCGATATTCATCTGTCGATTCTCGAAGCCGTGCGCGAACACCCGCTGATCACCTTCCGCACCAGCACGCATATCAGCGGTTTCTCGGTCACTGAGAATGCGGCCGAAGTAACCGACAGCGAAGGCAATGTCTATCGCGCCGACGCCGTGATCGGCTGCGACGGCGTGAAATCCGTGGTGCGCGAAAACCTGATCGGCGACGAAGCGCGTGTCACCGGCCATGTGGTTTATCGCGCCGTGGTTGATGTTGAAAACATGCCCGAGGAATTGCAGATCAACGCCCCGGTGCTGTGGGCCGGGCCGCGTTGTCATCTGGTTCACTATCCGCTGCGCGGCGGTCAACAATACAACCTGGTGGTGACTTTCCACAGTCGTCAGCAGGAAGAATGGAGCGTCACCGAAGGCAGCAAGGAAGAAGTGCTGAGTTACTTCGAGGGCATTCACCCGACGCCGCACCAAATGCTCGACCGCCCGACGTCCTGGCGGCGCTGGGCGACCGCCGACCGCGAGCCGGTGGAAAACTGGGGCCAGGGTGCCTCGACCCTGCTCGGCGA
>JAGRHW010000666.1 GCA_020444765.1 Gammaproteobacteria bacterium
GGCTCTCGCGCACCGGCACCTACCCGCGTCGGCGGCGTCATAAGCCTGCGGCCACGCGACGGGCCCAGCCGCGCCAACTCAGTGGCGAAGAAGAGCAAGCTGTGCTCGATCTGGCCACCACCGAGCGCTATCAGGATGCGAGCGTGCGCGTGATCCACGCGACCGAACTCAACCACGGCCGCCCGCTGCCGTCGGTCTCGACGATCTATCGGATTCTGCGTCGACATCAGCAAAGCCGCGAACGTCGCGCCCAGCGCCCGCCCCAGCGCCATGCCGTGCCGCGGGTTATCGCCCGTGCGCCGAACCAGGCCTGGAGCTGGGACATCACCAAGCTGCCGACCTTCGAGCGCGGGGTGTACCTGAACCTTTACCAGGTGCTGGATCTTTTCAGCCGTTACCCAGTGGCCTGGATGATCAGCCGCAAGGAGAACGCGGCCCTGGCCCGGCACCTGTTCGAGCAGGCACTCAGCGCCCACCAGATCGAGCCGGGCACGCTGGTGATCCATCAGGACCGCGGTGCGCCGATGATCGCCCACAGCTACCGGGACTTTCTCGACGGCTACGGGGTACATCGCAGCTACTCCCGTCCCCGGGTGTCCAACGACAACCCTTACAGCGAGGCGCAGTTCAAGACGCTGAAGTACAGCCCGAGCTACCCGGGGCGCTTTCGCGACATTGATCATGCCCGCGCTTGGGTCTGCGGCTTCCTCGCCGAGTACCAGCACCGGCCCCACGAGGGCTTGAGCTTCTACACCCCGGCCGACGTCTTCGAGGGCCGTGTGGCAGCAGTCCATGCTCAGCGCCAGGCCTCGCTGGATGTCTACTACGCTCAGCATCCCGAGCGCTTTCCCAAGGGGCGGCCGCTCGCCAAGACACCGCCCGCCAAAGTCTGCATCAATCCCGACGACGGCATCACCGTCACCGCGGACATGCTGAAGCAGGACAACACGGAGATCGAGTATGCCCATTCGCCAGTCGTCACGACGGAGAAAATGAACTAGCAAAAGTCACTGTAGCTGTCGGAAAGAGGTTGACACATTCCGCAGTTGCGCGGCGGCATTAACTTCGCCAGCACCGCGGCTCTGCGCTCTTCAGGATATCTAGTCATGGATCGTCCTCGCGCCCTCCATCTCTGTATTAGAAGGATAACCTGGGGAGGCGACATCTATCCTGACAGGGAGGG
>JAGRHW010000667.1 GCA_020444765.1 Gammaproteobacteria bacterium
GTAGCCGATCTGCTCGTTATAGCCAAGCAGCGGGGCGGCGATCTGGGTGTCGAAAACCGGGCCGGGCACGCTGCCGCGCATCCAGTAAAAAATTTCCAGATCCTGTCCGGCGGCATGAAAAACCTTGGTTATCCGCCGGTCGAAAAGGATATCCAGAAACGCGTCGATCGAGTCGAGCGCAAGCGGGTCGATGCAGGCAAGATGTTCATCTGTCGCTATCTGGATCAGGCACAATTGCGGCTTGTAGGTTTTTTCCCGAAAGAATTCCGTATCGACTGCTATCCAGGATTTTCCCTGCAATTCGCCGCATAATTTTTCAAGATCGTGTGTTTTGTTAATAAACTGGATTTCGCCATCTGCCTGGCTCATGTAATTTCCTGTAAGTTTCTAGTGTTATTGGAGTCCAGCCATTCAGCCCGACTGTTTCGACACAGTGGGTCCGGGCAGGCTTCCGGGTGATTGCCGGGGACAAGAATAAACGATTCGCGGGGTCGCTTCAGAGAAATACCGTTATGCCTTAATGGATTGTATGGCTGGAGCCGGTTTAGCGAGAATGTCATTTCGGACAATTAATGCCGGCAATAACAGACGTAGCGAATCCTGTCTGGCAAAATACCGGCAGACCATCGAAAGGCTTATACAATGAAGTTTCTGGATAAAATGTCCCTCAGCACCCTGATCATCGGCTCTCTGCTGCTCGGGCTTGCGCCCTTTGTGCCCGAGCCGCATTTATGGGAGAAGCTGAAAATGCTGGCAGCCGGAACCCTGGTCAAACCGCTGGATATTTTCGATCTTGTTTTGCACGGAACCCTGCCGGTTTTGTTGCTGTTGAAGCTGCTGCGCATGCGAGCGAGTCGCAAGCAGGATCTCGAAGCGGATTGACAGATCCTAGAAGCCGAGGCTTTTACCACTGAGATGGAACAGCGCCATAACAATCAGGATCAGTCCGATAGCGCGCCGGAGCCAGATATTTTTTGTCAGGTGGCCGAATTTCACCGCGGACAGGCCGGCCAGGAACAGGGCCGGCAGGGTGGCCAGGCCAAAAACCAGCATAATCATCGAGCCTTCCAGCGCGTTGCCGGCACTCAAGGCCCAGACCAGCGCCGAATAAACCAGGCCACAGGGCAGCCAGCCCCAGACGAGCCCGCTGACAAACGCCT
>JAGRHW010000668.1 GCA_020444765.1 Gammaproteobacteria bacterium
CGGCCGCTTTCGCTGATGAGTTTTAGGGTATTGAGGGCTCGCGAATACAAGGGGCTTTCCTTTTATTGTTCGGTATTATTGATCGCGTCTGCGACTTTTCGGCGCATTATCCAACAGATAGCGGTAAAACGCACTTATTCAGGTCAGACCGGCTGGTATTGATCAATCAATCGCTGACAAGTTCCGTTTGGTATCAACGGAGGCTAGGCAATACGTTGGCGAACCCCGTTGCGCTTTCGCCGGCGCAGGGACTCGGCGGTAAAAATCAGCAGCCCCAGCCAGATCAGGGCAAACCCCGCCAGCTGACCACCGCTAAACGGTTCGCCAAAAATAAACCGCCCAATCAGGAATTGCAGGGTCGGATTGATATAAAACAGAAACCCGACGACCGATAAAGCCAGCAGCCGGGTTGAGGCGACGTACAGCATCAACGGCACGGCCGTCACCACACCGCTCATCAGCAGCAAAAACGTAAGCCCCGGGCCGGCAAAGATAAAACTCATGCCGCCACCGGCGACTTCCAGCCAGATTAAATAGGCGATTGCCGCCGGCGTTAGAATCAATGTTTCGATTAACAGACCGGTCATGCTGTCGGCGCTGGCGAATTTTCGCAAAGCGCCGTAGGTGGCAAAAGACATCGAGATCATCAACCCCAGCCAGGGCGTGGCGCCGACTGAAATAATCTGCACAAGAACGCCGATCGCTGCCAGAAAAATTGCGATCCAGTGCAAGGCTCGCAGCTGCTCGCGAAACACCAGCCAGCCGAGCATGATGCTGACCAGGGGCGAAAGGAAATAACCCATACTCGCCTCGATCGCAAAATCATGGTGTACCGCCCAGATAAACAGGCCCCAGTTGCAGGCAATCATAACGGCCGAAGCCGTCAGCACCAGCCACTCGCGCACCGGGCGCACCAGCAGCAGATCCAGGGTGAGTCGTTTCTGCTGATACAACACCAGCAAGGTGAAAAGTGCGCACCAGATTGTCCGATGCGCGAGGACTTCGATCGTGTCCACCGTCTGCAACCATTTCCAGTAAACCGGAAACGCTCCCCACAGGGCCATGGCCGTGATTGCGTAGTTATAGCCCTTGAGGTGCTGATGTTGCGTGGATGACATGAGACAGGCCGAAAAAGCCGGAGTGTACTCCTTCCGG
>JAGRHW010000669.1 GCA_020444765.1 Gammaproteobacteria bacterium
CTGGAGCGATCGATACCCTTAAGCGTAGCGGTGTGGCGGAGTCGGACATCACTCTTGTGCATGTCCCCGGCGCCTACGAAATGCCGCTGGCGGCAAAAAAACTCGCC
Organism: Gammaproteobacteria bacterium; assembly: GCA_020444765.1. The sequence continues at coordinate 108 of JAGRHW010000669.1, forward strand.
GCCAGTGGCAGTTATGACGGCATTATCGCGCTCGGCGCGGTCATCCGCGGCTCGACGCCGCATTTTGATTTTGTGGCGGGCGAGTGCAGCAAGGGGCTGGCCATGGTTTCGCTCGACAGCGGAATTCCGGTCGGCAACGGCGTCCTGACCACCGAATCGATCGAGCAGGCCATCGAGCGGGCCGGCACCAAAGCCGGCAACAAAGGCGGCGAGGCCGCGCATACCGTGATCGAAATGATCGATCTGCTGCGTAAGCTCTGATGGCCAATCCGCAAAAAATCAATCGCTCGCAGATGCGCCGGAACGCGCGCGTCAAGGCGATGCAGGCGCTTTATCAGCAGGATATGGCGGGCGGCGAGATCGGCGACATTCTCGCCCAGTTCCGTGAAACCCAGGAGCTTGATCGCGTCGATATCGGCTATTTCGAGGAACTGTTTCGCGGTGTGCTCGGCGAGCTCGATGCGCTGGACGCCGAACTTGGACCATTGCTCGACCGGCCACTTGCCGAGCTGGATGCGGTCGAGCGCTCGATTCTGCGCATCGCCGGTTTTGAGCTCAAATCACGGCTGGACATTCCCTACAAAGTTGTGATCAACGAAGCGATCGAACTGGCCAAAAAGTTCGGCGCCGAGCAGAGTCATAAATACATCAACGGTGTCGTGGACAAACTGGCACAGGCCTGCCGCAGGCTCGAATTGACGGCCGCGGAGCGATCCTAGGCCACGATGAAGGGCGATCGACTCCGGGCCGCTGATCTTTTCTCTCACCCGGCCAATTTTTTCTCGCTCGGCTTTGGGGCCGGGCTCGCGCCCAAGGCGCCAGGCACCTTCGGCACGCTGGTCGCCGTCCCCCTGTATCTGGCGATTGCGGATCTCGGCTGGCCGGTTTATCTGTTGCTGACAGTGCTGGCGACGACGGTCGGTATCTGGCTGTGCGACGTGACGGCGAAAAAGCTCGGTGTACACGATCATTCGGGCATCGTCTGGGACGAGATCGCGGGTTATCTGCTGACCATGTTCGCCGCGCCGCCAGGCTGGTTATGGGTG
>JAGRHW010000066.1 GCA_020444765.1 Gammaproteobacteria bacterium
TTAGAACCTATTTCAATCGACACTTCAAGGAGCCGGTGGCCTGCGTTTCGGATTCCATGACTGAGGATGCTGCGGTTTTCGGCGGACAGAAAAATATGTTTGCCGGCTTGGAAAATGCCAAAGCCCTGTATAAGCCGGAAATGATTGCCGTATCGACCACCTGCATGGCCGAAGTCATCGGCGACGACCTGAACGCCTTTATCGGCAATGCCAAGAAAGAGGGCCATATCGAGCAGGATTTTCCGACACCGTTTGCGCATACGCCGAGCTTTGTCGGTTCCCACACCACGGGCTGGGATAATATGTTCGAAGGTGTTCTGCGGTACTTCACGCTAAACGAGATGGAGGGCAAGCAGGTCGGTGGCAACAGCAAAATCAATCTGGTGCCCGGTTTCGAGACCTATCTTGGCAACTATCGCGTGATGAAGCGCATGATGAACGAGATGGGCGTCGGTTACAGCATGCTGAGCGATCCGACAGATGTCCTTGATACGCCGGCTGACGGAACCTACCGCATGTATGACGGTGGAACCACTATCGAAGAGGTCAAGGATGCACCGAATGCAATCGATACCTTGTTTTTACAACCCTGGCAATCAGTCAAGAGCCGCAAGTTCGTCAAAAATACCTGGAAGCAGCCTGCGACCGATATCACCATTCCGATGGGGCTTGAAGCCACTGACGACTTCCTGATGAAGGTGTCGGAGTTGACCGGCAAGCCGATACCGGACTCACTGACGCGTGAACGAGGCGTACTGGTCGATATGATGACCGACAGTCATGCCTGGCTGCACGGTAAGAAATTCGGCTTGTACGGTGATGCGGATTTCGTCCTCGGCATGACCAAATTCTTGCTGGAACTGGGTGCCGAGCCGATACATATTCTTTGCAATCATGCCAACAAGCGCTGGAAGAAACAAATGGAAGAGCTGTGCTCGGCCTCACCCTACGGTCAGGAGAGCGAAGTCCATATCGGCAAGGATCTGTGGCATTTCCGTTCACTGATGTTTACCAAAAAGCCTGATTTCATGATCGGCAACTCCTACGGCAAGTTTATTCAGAGAGACACCCTGCATAAGGGCAAGGAACACGAAGTGCCGTTGATTCGACTGGGTTTTCCGATTTTTGATCGTCACCATATGCACCGGGACACCACGCTCGGTTATGAAGGCGCTATCTATATGCTCAAAACACTGGTCAATGCAGTGCTGGAGCGTCTGGATGAAGAAACGCGGGGTATGGGCACCACGGACTTCAATTACGATCTGGTACGCTAGATTTTCGGCCGGGGTGGGTATACCCGCCCCGGTCCGGGATTTTCTACCGGAATACGTCATGCACGTGCACTCTTGTTGAGCACATGCGGACTGACAGGATGAATGAAAGAGGTTGGTTCTATGCCCAATGTAATGATCCGAGTCAAGGAAAATGGTGCGTTGCTTTTCTATGTCGCCAAAAAGGATCAGGAAGATGAAATCGCTCATGTCGAGAAAGACAGTGTGGACGAATGGGGAGGGGAGGTTGAATTGACGGATGGGTCAAAATACTACATTGACCCTATCAGTCCAAGGCCGGATTTTCCGACTACCCTGCGCTTCAAGCGCGCCTGACTGCATAAAATTGTAAGGAGAAATGAAATGGCACTGGCTATCGTTAGAGATATCTGTACCGCATGCGGGGATTGCGAGCCCGTATGCCCGACCCAATCCATTAAGCCTTTTAAAGGCGTGTATATGATCGAAGCAAGCACCTGTACCGAATGCGAAGGTGAATTCGATACCCCGCAATGCCTGGATGTTTGTATGGAAGATAACTGTATCGTTCCGGCCTGAGGGCCTGAATGTCAACAGACGGGTGTCAACATTTTCTCGTTGATGCCCGCCTTTCATGTAATTACGGTGACAACCATGAATGCAGCAGAACTGTCTAAGGAAATCGCCCTGAGAATCGGACTTGCCGCACGAGCACTGCCGGATACGGATGCTGCCCGTATGCTGACGGTGCTGGCCGATGCCGTCGGACTGCCGCCTACCGGGCAGTCACTGTCCGGCTTGACGGTGCAGTCCCTGAAGAAGGCGGCCGAAGGAGAATTGTCTGAAATCGATACAGACTCGCTGAAAAAAGCGCTGTCTTGCCTTAAAGGTGAAACGGGTATCAGTACGGAGTCCTTACCAGAAATACAAGCCTGTGAAAATGATGAGCTGGCAGACAGTGTTCGAGTGGCCTGCGCATCGAACAGCGGCGAGCTGGTGGACGGCCACTTCGGTTCCTGCAAGCGCTTTCTGATCTATCAGGTGTCCGGGCAGGAGCTGCGCCTGATCGATATCCGGGAGATCGACGAAAGTCAGGCTCCGGACGACAAGAACGGCTACAGAGCATCGCTGATTGCGGACTGTCAGATTCTCTTCGTCGTCTCGATTGGCGGACCGGCCGCCGCCAAGGTCATACGCGCGGGTATTCACCCGGTAAAACGACCCCAGGTGGGTCCTGCCAAAGAGATACTGAATGAATTACAACAGGTTATAGGCGATCATGCGCCACCCTGGCTGGCCAAAATCATGGGGCAGACGCCGGAACAACGTATTCGCTTCGAGCGTGAGGCCGGACCTGCCGAGGACGTGAGGGCATGATTACACCGACCCAGCTTAAGTCCGTGGCGGAACAGACGGCTGCGTTGTCTATGTCAGAAAGCGTTGCTTTTATCCTGCGGGAAAAGTTTCCGGAAATCCACTTCACTTTCTGCCAGGACGACGATGTCTGTTCCGGACAGCCGGTATTCAGCAGTGACAGTTTCAAGCTGTATCTTATCGATGGCAGCAACCATTGCCTGAGTTTTACTCAGGATATGAAAGAAGCGACCGGTATTGTTGTTGCCGAGACAAATGACGAATGATTCTGGCAATCATGTCTGGCGATAAGGATCAGACAGCGCGTGTCGATTGCAGTAACTGCCCACACAGGGATGACAGATTAAAGGAAGGGAAATGCAACCCGGGCGACAGTTGTGTGAGAGCGATGAGCGGACGGCAAATCGCACGTTTTTTCACATCGAATCCTGATCTCGCCGATGAGTATGCGGGTGATGGCTTCTGGGAGCGACGTGCCATAGCGGCCCGGTATATCTCCCAACAACGTCTGTTGCAGATGCTGGACGACCCTGACGAGGTCGTCCGCCGTGTTCTGGCGTACCGTTTGCCTCTGGGCGAACTCGGACCGCTGATAAAAGACCCGGACCGTGAGGTCAGGGTGACTGTCGCGGATCGCTTACCGGCGGACGAAATCGAGATCATGGCAGACGATGAAGATTACCTGGTGCGCCACTATGTAGCGAAACGACTGACGAAAGGGCGTTTATTCAGAATGATCGCCGATCGTGACAGTGAAGTCCGTAAAACCGTAGCCGCAAGGATTCCTAAGGTAAGTCTTGGTCTGATGGCTGGAGACGAAGATGCAGCGGTCAGAATGGTTGTGGCACGGAGAATGGCCGAAGAGACACTTTTTCTAATGATAAATGATGCTGATTGGCGTGTAAGAATGGTGGTTGGTGAGCGGCTGCCGGTGGAACAGTTGACTGTGATGCAGGACGACCCGGATGAGGACGTGCGTGAGCTGGTCAGTCGGCGCCTGCAGCAAAACCTCAACCCGAAATAGCAAACTGCCATTCACTGTTACTCAGATATCGTAAAAGCCCGGAAACGTACAATCGGATGTCTGTTGCCGGATTCGTTGACGGAAGGTAAAAACGGATGACGTTATCAATTTCTGAAGAAGAGTTGAGCTCCCTGATTGAAACCCTTTCACCGGTGCCGGATGTAGCGGGGATCGAGTCAGCGCTTAAGCAGCGCATGCCCGCCCTGGACTGGCAGTGGGTGAAGACCCGTTCTCACTGGCACAGACTCGGTGGCGTGGTCGATCAGGACCACCGGCGTATTTGCGACAATATTCAGGACTGGGCTGTTGCCGTTGCAGATGGCGATGTGGATGAGCTGATTACGCGATACGCGGATCTTAATTATTTTGCCACACGGCTGGCCGGAAAAACGCATTATTTCACTGCTCCCTGTTCCGATGACCCGATGGACTTTATGCAGCTCGAAGTCGAGGAATTACAGGAAGTGGTCGATCGGCCACTGGTGGAACCGGATGTTTTTCCGGATAGTCTGGAAGAGTTTCTCGATCCGGTCGACTACAGTCACGTTGAGTCTGTACCCATCGGTGAAGCGCGGTTTTTTTTCCGAAGAGTGTCTTCCATCTCTGATCTGATACGACAGGCAGGCCGCGAATCTAACAGACAACCGAATCCGAATCTCATAAGGTTTTTTTCGGACTGGCGGCAGAGTAGCGCCGGCGAAGCACTGCATTTATGTCGTTACTGGGTAATGAGTATCAGCCAGTATCCCGACAAGGACAGTGAAAATACGCTTTTGTTGCGTCCTAAAAGTGTCTATGACGGCGCCGTACCGGCATGGCCCGATTCGGGTTCTTTCAATGGGGCAGAGCTTGCAGTATATATCCACGCCTATGATCGGCAGGTGGGTTATCCGTTTGCCTGGTATTTCAACCTGCTGGGGCAGAAATCCGCAAACCTGCATATCATCGAGTCTGTTCTGAAAGACCAGATAGGCGCCTATGACTACCTGCCGGCTCGGGACCTCAAACTGCTGCGGCGCTGGGAAGAGTGTCCCTATGCGGTTTGAGATCTCACAGATTGTTCAGTTTGCCCCAGAAAAACAGTCCGGTTTGTCGCTTTTGCTACAAGGCGAAAATTAAAAAATACATATAAAACAGTTAGATAGCGTGTGGCATATGGTTTGCTCGACTGAGATTACATCGACTGAATAGAAGTGCAGCGCATGAAACAAAAAGACATTGCCGAACTGTTGGATGAGCCGGCCTGTGCTCATAACAAAAAATCCAAATCCGGTTGCGCAAAACCCAAGCCTGGCGCCACCGCCGGTGGTTGTGCATTCGATGGCGCGCAGATTGCCTTGCTGCCGATAGCCGATGTCGCACATATCGTCCATGGTTCGATCGCCTGCGCGGGCAGTTCCTGGGATAATCGCGGCACCCGTTCCAGCGGTTCGCGTCTGTTCCGGATCGGCATGACGACCGACCTGACGGAGCAGGACATTATCATGGGGCGAAGCGAAAAACGTCTGTTCCATTCCATCAAGCAGGCCATCGACGGTTACTCGCCCGCTGCGGTGTTTGTTTACAACACCTGTATACCCGCCCTGATCGGAGATGATATCGATGCGGTTTGCAAATCCGCCGCCGAGCGGTGGCATGTGCCGGTGATACCGATCGATGCCGCAGGATTCTACGGTACCAAAAATCTCGGTAACCGGATTGCCGGCGAAGCCATGGTCAAATATGTCTGCGGCACCAGAGAGCCGGACCCGCTGCCCGAATCGGTACAGAGGGAAGGCGTCAGGGTACACGATATCGCCCTGATCGGAGAATACAACATTGCCGGTGAGCTGTGGCACGTGCTGCCCCTGATGGACGAACTGGGCTTGCGTGTTTTGTGTACGCTTTCCGGTGACGCCCGTTTTCACGAAGTACAGACCATGCACCGTTCCGAAGTGAATATGATGGTCTGTTCCAAAGCCATGATCAACGTTGCGCGAAAGCTTCAGGATGCGTTCAGTACGCCCTGGTTCGAAGGCAGTTTTTATGGCGTAAGAGATGTCTCTCAGGCGCTGCGCGATTTTGCCCGTCTTATCGACGATTCCGCATTGACCGCACGAACCGAAGCCCTGATCGCGCGCGAGGAAAACGCTATTGCAGAGAAGCTGCAACCGTGGCGCGAAAGACTGCAGGGGAAAAAGGCGCTGCTTTATACCGGCGGTGTGAAATCCTGGTCAGTCATAGCCGCGCTTCAGGATCTGGGCATGGATGTGGTGGCAACGGGAACCAAAAAATCCACGGAAGAAGACAAGGCAAGGATTCGTGAGCTGATGGGCGACGAGGCGGTAATGCTGGAGGACGGCAATCCCAGGGCCCTGATCAATATGGTTAAGGAAAACCAGGTCGATGTGTTGATCGCCGGTGGCAGAAATCTTTATACAGCCCTGAAGGCGCGCATTCCGTTTCTGGATATCAATCAGGAACGGGAGTTCGCCTATGCCGGCTATGCCGGAATGCTTGAGCTGGCAAAGCAGCTGGCTCTGACGATAGAAAGCCCGATCTGGCCGGCGGTGCGTACGCCGCCGCCCTGGGGCGGAGACGTGGAGATACGCGCACATGGCTGAAGTCGTCAAACGTAACAAGGCCCTGTCAGTCAGTCCTTTGAAGGCGAGTCAGACTATAGGTGCGGCTCTGGCATTTCTGGGTTTTCGCAGGGCCATACCGATGCTGCATGGCTCACAAGGTTGCACAGCCTTCGGGAAAGTTTTTTTCGTTCGGCATTTTCGCGAGCCTATTCCCCTGCAAACCACGGCGATGGATCAGGTGACGACGGTAATGGGGTCGGAAGACAGCGTCATCGAAGGCCTCAAAACGATCGCCGAAAAAAACGCTCCCTCTTTGATCGGGGTTCCGACCACCGGCTTGGCCGAAACACAGGGCAGCGATGTCAGCATGGCCGTCAGCAATTTCCGGAAGAGGTATCCCGAATATGAGCACATTCCGGTGGTTCCGGTATCCACCCCGGATTTCAGCGGTTGTCTGGAAACGGGTTTTGCCAGGGCGGTCGAAGCGATAATCGAGTATGTCGTGCCGGCATCCAAAGTGGCGAAAGCTGCTTCCGGAAAGAAGCAGGTTACGGTATTGACCGGTTCGGCGCTGACACCGGGGGATCTGGAAGAACTCAGGGAGATTATAGAGCTTTTTGATCTGAACCCTGTGCTGGTGCCGGACTTGTCTGATTCTCTAGACGGACACCTGAGCGAAGCACTTTTCTCTCCGCTGACCGTGGGCGGGACAACCGTGGAATCGTTGACGACCCTGGGCGACTCCGTCGCCACGCTGGTAATAGGCCGATCAATGAACAAGGCGGCCGACCTGCTGCAGAAAAAAACAGGAGTTGGAGACTACCGCTTTGATCACCTTATGGGGTTAAAGGCGATGGATGCATTTCTGCTGAGTCTGCGGGAAATTTCGGGTAAGGATATTCCAGCCAGACTGGAAAGACAGCGTGCACAGCTTCAGGACGCCATGTTGGATTGCCACTTCATGCTGGGTATGGCCAGGGTTGCCATAGCCACGGACCCGGATCTGCTGATTGCATTTGATGAGCTGCTGTCTGGTACAGGGGCTCAGGTCGTGGCAGCGGTGTCTGCCGCGAATGCAGCCGTGTTAGAGAGTCTATCGGCGGATACCGTAAAAATAGGGGATTTCGAGGATCTTGAAAGTCTGGCATCGGAGCATCAGGCAGAAGTTCTGCTGGCAAACTCGCATGGTCTGGAAAGCGCGAGACGACTCGGCATACCGTTGCTTCGCACCGGGTTTCCCCAGTACGACACCCTGGGTGGCTACCAGAAAACATGGATCGGTTATCGGGGTAGTCGCCAGACACTGTTCGATCTTGCCAATATCATGCTGACGCTGGAGAAGGGCGAGATTCATCCTTACCACTCCATTTATTCCCGGAACGGGGAGGCCAGCTATGGTTGCGACAAGACGGCTTCAGCGCATGGCTTGCAAGGCTGAGGACGAGTGGATGGCTGCGGCATTGAAGGTCGCCTTTGCCAGCAGTGACATGATACATGTGGACCAGCATTTCGGTGCTGCGAAATCATTCGTTATTTACGCCGTGGACAAAAACCGCTCCTGTGTGCTGGAAGCAATCGAGTTCACCGAGCTGAAAATGGACGGCAACGAAGACAAACTGGCCGGCAAGGTCGAAGCGCTCGGTGGCTGCATCGCTGTCTACAGCCAGGCAGTGGGTGCTTCGGCAATCGGCCTGTTGAAGGCGCATGGTATTCAGCCGGTAAAAGTGACATCCGGGTCGCCGATCAGGGCTTTGCTTGACGCCCTGCAGGAAGAGTTGACACAAGGCCCGGCAAGCTGGCTGGCACGTGCCATAGCTGCAACGTTGCCTGCTGACCCTTCCCGTTTTGATGTGATGGAAGATGAAGGCTGGCAGGAGTAAGCCATGTTGATCGAAGATGCTCGCGTTGTGCACTCGAACGGGAACCGGCTCTGGGCTGAGACCCGTGGGCAAAGTGCCTGTTCCTCGTGCAATCAGACGGCATGCAGTTCATCGGTTTTGTCAGGTCTGATCAAACCCGGCCTAACCCGTATTGAACTGGAGAATACGCTGGGTGCAAAACCCGGGGACACGATCGTCATCGGTATAGAGGATGGCGTTCTGGTACGGCTGGCAGTACTGGCTTATCTGTGGCCGCTTGTATCCATGATAGGGATAGCGATTCTCGCAAGAGTCTCGGGAGTTGGCGAGGCGGGACAAGTGGTCGCGGCAATTTCCGGTTTACTGGGCGGCTTTGCTCTGGTGAGGGCCGTAACCGGTCATTCCGTGAACAAAAACCGGCAGCCGGAGATGATCAAGGTTAAGGGGCAGGCAGCTGCAAGCGTGCTGAGGCCTTTCAACAAGGGGAAATGACATGACTGACAAAGTAGTAGATAACTCAGAAGATGATCCGGTTTTGACGACGGATTTCGCCAGAGAGATGGTCCGCCAGATGCGCGCTATAGATACTTACGGTACGTATGATAACTGGCCGGTAGAAAAAATTTTAAGTCCTTTTGTCCTGACAAAGGAGAAGAAACGGGAAATCCCCGTAGTCGGCGATCCGGATGAAATCGTGGTGGCAAGAGTCAAGGCCTTTTATAACGCAATTTCCGCCATGATCGAAAAGGAATGTAAATTGATGGCGGTGCCAATGCTGCATTTAACGCATGAAGGCTTCGGCCGGGTGATTATCACTGTCGGAAAGCTCGTGGTTCTGGACCGGACCTTGCGCGATGTCCACCGCTTTGGTTTTCCTTCGCTGTCGAAGATGAAAGATGATGCCGACAAGTATCTTTCCGTGGCGCTTGAGATCATCGGGCAACATCCCAAAGCCGTTGGCATGTAGCTGAATTCAGATTAAGCCGTATTGTAAACGAGACCCAGCATGACACCTGAAGAACTGAAAGCCATACAGAAGGCAGCGCGTAAAGCCAAACGCATTGCGACCGAGAAAGCCGGAGAGTTGCATGATCTGGTTGAGGACAGATTACCGGCCGCTTTCGAAGACCTTCCAGCCGTAGCGCAGGAAGCCTATGATGCCTGCAAGGCATGGTCAGAAGCCGAAAACACATTCAGGCAGGCCGAAGCTGAAATGAATACCGGAGGCCAATGATATGAACGTTATTACAGGTCTGACGCGAGGCGGAGAACAGTACACGCCGAAGTTTGTAACGGAGATCGATCAACGGCATTGTATTGGTTGCGGTCGCTGCTTTAAGGTGTGCCCGAGAGACGTGTTTGATCTCGTAGAGCGGGAAGGCGACCTGCAGGCAGACGATGACGACTACGATGATTATGACGACGATGATGATGGCTTCTCGGATGACACTGCCATGGTCATGAGCATTAAAAATGCCATGGACTGCATCGGCTGCGGTTCATGCGCGCGAATCTGCCCGAAAAACTGCTTTACGCATGAGCCTGTCGCTGCTGTCGGGTCTGAATAGTGTCGGACCTGACGATACATGCTTCCGCCGAGGCCTTGCATCGCTATCGACGCATTGCGCCATTGGCAGTTAGTGTGCTGGAAAAGTTAAGGTCAGAAGTCGCCAGGCTTGGCTATTCGAGTGAAGAAGTCCGTTTGAGAGACGCCTCCGATGCGGTATTCGATCTCGAGAAGGATGTCGTCAGCGGTGAATACAGCCTGCTGGGCAAATGGTTTGATAATGGCCATCATATCGCGGGCCAGTTGATGTTCAGGAGCGACGGATCCTTCTTTGTCGAGCAGGATATTGCCAGAATGTACCCCGGCAAACCCGATACCTTTGTTGAGGCTGTCCATGCCTGGGGACGCGAAGGGAATATCAAGGTCGAAGCCCGATTAATCAAAGTACCCTTTCTGTAGCGGGAAAAAGGCTTTTTGCCATCTCGTTCTATTGATTGTCATGAACGGGATGCAAGGTTTTAGCGTCTGTCAAAGGGTTCCAGAATTGCATTATCAGATTTCTCGCTATTCGCGTCGTTGCGGACTTCAAGCTTGATATACTCCATGTCGACCAGCTTCTGCTGCTCGGGTTTGATTGCACCTCTTTTGTCACGTTTGTTACCAGGATCGTTGGATATTCTTGTTTCATTTGCGACATCCAAATCATAGATGTGAATCGGAATTTTCTTTTTATTCAATAGCTTGCAATGTGCTGCTCGGCGTGGCTCAGGGTTTGCAATCAGCTATTCTCATGCAATACGCAAATCACCTGTCACGGAGTAAGAAGAGATGCTTTTACTAACGGATAGCGCCCGGAGAGCCATAGGCGAATTCATTAAAAATGCGGATAAACCGGTTGCAGGGCTGAGGGTTTCAGTCCTCAGTGGTGGCTGCTCCGGCATGCAATACGGTATGTCTCTGGAAGCGAGCGCCAACAGCGAGGATTCCGTGTTGAGTTTTGGCGAGCTCAAGGTATTTGTGGATCCGGAAAGTGAAAAACTGCTCGACGGGGCTACTGTCGATTTTCTGGAGACCATGGAGGAAAGCGGATTTCGATTTATCAATCCTAATGCCACTGCCAGCTGTGGTTGTGGAAAGTCCTTTTCAGCCTAGACAATCAGGAGTCGACACATGTGGGATTATTCCGAGAAAGTACAAGAACATTTTTTCAACCCGCGAAACGCCGGCGCGGTCAAGGATGGAAACGCAGTAGGGGATGTCGGGTCCCTGTCCTGCGGCGATGCCTTGCGACTGACGCTGAAGGTGGAGCCGGAGACTGAAATCATTCTGGACGCCGGGTTCCAGACTTTCGGTTGCGGTTCCGCCATTGCCTCAAGCTCGGCACTGACTGAAATCATCAAGGGCATGACCGTGACAGAGGCGCTGAATGTAAGCAATCAGGACATCGCCGATTATCTGGATGGACTGCCGCCAGAGAAAATGCACTGTTCCGTCATGGGGCGCGAGGCGCTACAGGCCGCTGTGGCCAATTACCGGGGTGAGGTGTGGAAAGACGATCATGAGGAAGGCGCGCTGATTTGCAAGTGTTTTGCGGTCGATGAAGTACTGATCGAGGAAACCATCAGAGCCAACAATCTCACCACGGTGGAGGAGGTCAGCAATTATACCAAAGCCGGCGGCGGTTGTTCTTCCTGTCATGAAGGCATCGAAGAGATCCTCGAGAAAGTACTGCTTGAGCGGGGTGAGACATTTGACCCTGAGGCCGATGCCTCAAAGACCAGGAGTCCGGCGCCAAGGCTGACCAATCTGCAGCGCATCAAACGCATTGAGGAACTGCTCGATGAGATTCGCCCCAGCCTGCAACGCGATCATGGTGATGTGGAACTGATCGAGGTGGCCGGTCGCGATATCTATGTAAAAATGACCGGAGCCTGTTCCGGTTGCCAGATGGCGGCGGCAACACTGGGTGGTCTGCAACAACATCTGGTCGAGGGACTTGGCGAGTTTGTCCAGGTATTGCCGGAAACCGAGTTGTTGCGTAAAGCCGAAGCGGAGGTCTGATCATGACAGACGGAATCTATCTGGATAATAATGCCACGACTATGGTGGCTCCTGAAGTGGTGGAGCAAATGTTGCCGTTTTTCACCGAGCAGTTCGGCAACCCCTCTTCGATGCACCAGTTCGGCAATAAAGTCGGACAGGCCATGAAAAAGGCGCGTAAGCAGGTCCAGACGCTGCTTGGCGCCGAACATGATTCGGAGATCATATTTACCTCCTGCGGTACGGAGTCTGACTCCACAGCCATCCTTTCGGCACTCAGAGCACAGCCGAGACGCAGGGAAATCATTACAACTGTGGTTGAGCATCCCGCGGTACTGAGTCTGTGCGAAAACCTGGAAAAAGAAGGCTACGTTGTCCATTATCTTGAAGTGGACGGCAAGGGCAGGCTGGATCTGCAACAATACAAGCGTCTTCTGTCCGACGAGGTCGCTATCGTATCGGTTATGTGGGCCAACAATGAAAGCGGCACCTTGTTCCCGGTCGAGGAAATGGCGGAACTGGCCCACGCCGCCGGTGTCATGTTCCATACCGATGCGGTGCAGGCGGTGGGAAAAATACCGATCAATCTGCAAGCGTCAGCAATCGATATGCTGTCACTGTCCGGGCATAAGCTGCATGCACCGAAGGGTATAGGCGTGTTATATCTGAAGCGTGGCGTGCGATTCCGACCCTTATTGAGAGGCGGTCATCAGGAACGTGGTCGCAGGGCGGGGACCGAAAATGCAAGTTCGATAATCGGGCTCGGCAAGGCCTGCGAAATGGCCCTGGAGTCCATGGATTACGAAAACACCTTTGTCAAATCCCTGCGCGACAGGCTGGAGCAAGGCATTCTGAGTGCCGTGTCTCACTGTTTTGTTACAGGAGATCCGGATAAGCGCTTGCCCAACACCTGCAATATTGCATTTGAATACATCGAAGGCGAAGCCATTCTGTTGTTGTTGAACAAGCTGTCGATCGCCGCCTCA
>JAGRHW010000670.1 GCA_020444765.1 Gammaproteobacteria bacterium
TCGATAAACAGAATGATCTGCCCTTCCTGTTTGGCAAGATCGTTGAGTACCGCTTTCAGACGCTCCTCGAATTCCCCGCGGAATTTCGCGCCGGCAATCAGCGCGCCCATATCAAGCGACAGCAAGCGTTTGCCTTTGATGCCCTCCGGTACTTCGCCGTCGACGATGCGTTGCGCAAGCCCTTCGACAATCGCTGTTTTGCCGACGCCGGGTTCACCGATCAATACCGGGTTGTTCTTGGTCCGGCGTTGCAATACCTGAATAGAACGGCGGATTTCGCTGTCACGACCGATAACCGGGTCAAGCTTGCCTTGCTCGGCGCGCTCGGTCAGGTCGATGGTGTATTTTTGCAGGGCCTGACGCTGATCCTCGGCATTCGGATCATTGACGGCCTGCCCGCCGCGCACGTCATCGATAACCTTATTCAAGGCGTCGAGGTTGGCGCCGTTGCTTTTCAGGAGTTCCGCAACGCGGTGTTTTTTGTCTTCCAGCAAGGCGAGTACGAAGAGCTCGCTGGAAATAAACTGGTCGTCGCGCTTTTGCGCAAGCTTGTCGGTCAGATTCAGCAAGCGGCCGAGATCGTTGGAAACATGCACATCACCGCCGGAACCTTCGACCTGCGGCAGTGAGTCCAGCGCTTTACCAAGCCCCGAACGCAAACCATTAACATTGACGCCGGCCTGCGCGAGCAGCGGACGCACGCCACTGCCCTGCTGGTCGAGCAGGGAAATCATCAGATGTTCCGGCTCGATAAACTGGTTGTCTTTGCCCAGCGCCAGTGATTGCGCATCTTGTATCGCCAGCTGGAATTTGCTGGTCAGTTTGTCCATTCTCATTAAATTTCACCCGAAAAAGTTGGAAACAGTCTGGCTGACGCCATTCGTTATTCAATACGCAGTAAATGGGGATTTTTTGTGTGGATTTCAAGCGGAGAGACTTGCACGTTACGGCGTCCGTGGCGACTGGACAGGAATTATTCTGCAGCGATCCAGATCAGGCTTGCCATCCGGCCGCTGGCCTTGCCCTGTCGCCGGTAGGAAAAAAAACGTTCGTCCTCGACCGTGCAAAAGCCACCGCCGTAACAATCCCGCAAACCGGCCCGCTGCAAGGCATAGCGGCCCAACTGGTA
>JAGRHW010000671.1 GCA_020444765.1 Gammaproteobacteria bacterium
CAGATCGCGCCGACGGCGTCGATCGCGACGTTCTTACAACGCGTCGGACGCGCGGGTCACAGCCTCGGCAAGACGCCCAAGGGCAGGCTCTTCCCGCTCACGATCGACGAACTCGTGTGGGCAGCAGCGACCGTGTCGTGCGTGCGACGCGGCGATCTGGATCGCACGCCGCAGCCACCCGAACCCCTCGACATCCTCGCCCAGCAGATCGTCGCGGCCTGCGTGACCGAGGACTGGCAGCTCGACGAGCTGTTCGACGTCCTCCGCCGCTCGTGGCCGTATCGCAATCTCACGCGCGAGGACTTCGACGCGACGATCGAACTGCACACGAAGGGACGCAACTGCCTGCTCCATCGCGACACCGTGCTCGGCAAGCTGCGTGCAACCAAGCGCGCACGCCTCACGGCGGTGATGTCCGGCGGCGCGATCCCCGACCTCGGACAGTACCGCGTCATCCTCGAACCCGACGGGACGCTGATCGGCACGCTCGACGAGGACTTCTCGATCGACTCGAGCGTCGGCGACATCTTCCAACTCGGCAACGCTTCGTGGCGCATCCTGCGCATCGAACGCGGCGTATTGCGCGTCGCCGACGCGCGTGGTGCGCCACCGACGATCCCGTTCTGGTTCGGCGAAGCGCCTGCTCGAACGATCGAACTGTCGGCCGAGATCGCGGCGCTGCGCGAAGAACTCGTCGACGCCGAATGGTGCGCCGAGCGCTGTGGGATCAGTCTCGCGGCAGCCGATCAGATCGCGGACTTCGTTCTCGAGGGCCGCCGCGCACTCGGGACCGTCCCAACACAACAGCGCATCATCGCCGAACGCTTCTTCGACGAGAGCGGTGGACAACAACTCGTGATCCACGCACCGTTCGGTGGCCGCATCCTGCGCGCTTGGGGGCTCGCGCTGCGCAAGCGCTTCTGCAAGGGCTTCGGCTTCGAACTGCAAGCTGCGGCAGGCGAAGACTCGTTCTTGATCTCGCTCGGGCCGATGCACAGCTTCAAACTCGACGAGGTGTTCGCGTTCCTCAAGAGTGCGACCGCGCGCGACGTCTTGATCCAGGCG
>JAGRHW010000672.1 GCA_020444765.1 Gammaproteobacteria bacterium
ACAAAATCCGCTGCGAGCCTCCGTGTTTCGCAGCGGTCTGATGTCTTTCAGCGTACGATGAACGATGCCGAATCCACACGAGCAGATATTTCCCCGTTTACGATTGTTTGAACGCCGATGACCGAGCACGCCGGCCTGGAAATCCATATTCACGATTCGCTCGGTGCCATCGACCGGCAGGCCTGGAACGCGCTGAATGGCGATGACGACCCTTTTTTACTGTATGAATTCTTGTCGGCGCTGGAAACCACCGGCTGTCTCGGCGAGGCTCACGGCTGGTATCCACGTTATTTCACGATTGTCGACGCCGATAAAACCCTGCTGGCCGCCTGCCCCGCTTATATCAAGACCAATTCCTACGGTGAGTTCGTTTTCGACTGGAGCTGGGCCGACGCCTATCGCGCCAACGGCCTGGAATACTACCCGAAACTGGTTGTCAGCATTCCCTACACACCGGCGACCGGCCGTCGTTTGCTGGTGCACCCGCAGGCGGATTACCCGGCGCTGGCCAAGCTGCTTGCACTGGCCATCCGGCAATACGCCGAAGAGGCGAAACTAACCGGCGTCCACTGCCTGTTTACCAATCAGCAGGATACCAGGACACTGGAAGAAAACGGCTATCGTTTGAGGCTTGGCTGTCAGTATCACTGGCAGAATCACGACTATGCCGGGTTTGCGGATTTTCTCGATCAGTGCACCGCCAAACGCCGCAAAACCATAAAACGCGAACGCCGCTCGATCGAGGAGCAGAACCTGCAGCTCAGCGTCCGCAGCGGCGACAGTCTGAGCCGCGCGGAATGGCGCATCGTCTGCGAGCTGTATACCTCGACCTTTGATCGCAAATGGGGCGAAGCCTCACTCAATCGGGCCTTTTTCGAAACCGTCGGCAAAACCATGGGAGACCGGTTCGTGATTGTTTTCGCCCTGTTCGAGGACGAAATCGTCGCCTGCTCGGTGATGCTGAAAAGCCGCGACACCCTCTTTGGGCGTTACTGGGGTTGCCGGCAGACGTTTCATAACCTGCATTTCGAGGCTTGCTTTTATCAGGGT
>JAGRHW010000673.1 GCA_020444765.1 Gammaproteobacteria bacterium
GTCCGCGTCTGAGGGTGACGCTTTTCAGTTTTATCATCTCGGAACGCTACCCGGAAACTACCCGCCGGTTTGCCGGCAAACCGCAAAGTTTAGCGGATCGAGCCGCTTTGTTGGGAAAAATCCTGACTGAAAAAACCACCCTGCTCCCCGTAAGGTAAGAACCCGCCTCAACCCAGATAGGGTATGGTATCCCTTCCGTCAGCCACTAAACTGCCAGTTTTTTGCAGATTTCATACAGCCATGAGCACAAAAGATCCCGAACAGGCCGAACTCGATGCATTACTCGGCAAGCCGCAAAGCGAATCCAGCAAGGCCGCGCTTCGCCAGCAGGCCGAGGCGCTGGAGTCGAAACTTCAGCAATTGCCGGAAGACACCCCGGCGCTGCAAAAAGCCGGCATGATGCTCGATCTGAGCGGCCTGCTGGTCGCCCAGGAAACCAAGGGAACGGCCGAAGATTCCTGGCGCTATGCACGCGAAGCCTTCGATATTTTTCTCGAACACGAAGCCTGGAGCGAAGCGGTCAAGGCCTGCGATATGCTGTTCGAAGCCGATCAGCCGGCTTCAGTCGCCGCGCTCGCCAACGGCACCTGGCTGGCAGTGACCTGGCCGGTACCCGCTGAACAAACTGTCCGTATGCTGGAACACATCGTTGACGATACGCCGGAAAAATCCGATGGTGCCGCCGTCGCCGCAATCGCCGCGCACTATATTGCTGATATTCGATGCAGCGACGAAAAACAGCATAACAGCCTGACGTTTATGACGCGCAACCTGGTCGCCAGCGTCGCGCAACGCCACGGCAAGGTGAAAAACCAGCAGGAAATGGATCTCTGGATCGAACGCCTCGGCCTGACCGAACCCGAAACGTTTCTGCCACGGCTGGGGCGAATCCTGGACCTGATGGCCGGTGATCAATGGTGGTATGACCGTGATGCCATCCGTGCGAAATTGCCGGCTGACGGTTAAAACCGGGCGTAAAGAACCGCCATTCCCTAG
>JAGRHW010000674.1 GCA_020444765.1 Gammaproteobacteria bacterium
TCGGAACCATCGATCGTCTCACCGGTGGAAGCGATAGACGCGGTTTCTATGGTCATGGTTTCGCCGGAGTTGGCGCCGACCTGGAAGACAAAGCTGCCAGCCGCAGAACCGAGGATTTTGATGCCGTTGAATTGCGTAACACTGGCAATACGGCCGATTTCTTCATCCAGGGCGACAAATTCAGCGTTGAGGTTGTCGCGGTCGTCGGCGCTGTTGGTGCCGTTGGCAGCCTGTACAGCCAGCTCACGCATACGCTGCAGCATATTACCGATTTCGTTGAGACCGCCTTCAGCAGTTTGTGCCAGCGAGATACCGTCATTGGCGTTGCGGATTGCGACGTTCATGCCCTTGACCTGGGCGTTCATACGCTCGGCAATTGCAAGACCGGCGGCGTCGTCCTTGGCTGAATTGACCCGCATACCGGAAGAAAGTCTCTCGATAGAGGTTGCAAGTGTGTTTTGAGATCTGCTCAGGTTACGTTGAGCAGTCAAAGACATGATATTAGTATTGATTGTCTGTGCCATTAGTAGATTCCTTGGTAGTTTCCCTGTTAAGTCCTTAATTAACTATGCGAGCAAACATGTCTTGATTGAATGCCAGTCAATTGCGCTCACAGGAAATCTATCGGCATGACAGCGCTATTTGTTAGTCGTATCAGCCGGATAACCGTGGAGAATATCCGTAAAAATAAGGCGTTTTTTATAAGTTGTTGTTTTTAAAGATTGAAATAGAGTCATTTTGATAACCAGTTCACAAGGGAATAACTCCATTTGAATCGTTAATAAGCTGATATCGCCTTGATTATAAAAATTCAGCCCGGTTTCGGTTAAAGATACCACCCGTAAACAGGTGGTATCTTTTTGCCGAAAGGCCTTTATCCGAGCAGGCTGAGCACGGTTTGCGGAGCGGAGTTGGCTTGTGCAACCATGGCCGTACCGGCTTGCTGGAGTATCTGCGCACGTGTCAGATTTGCAGTTTCAACCGCGA
>JAGRHW010000675.1 GCA_020444765.1 Gammaproteobacteria bacterium
TCGCGGATCACGCTCAGTCAATCACGTCGCGCAAGCCATAGCTCAATCGCGAATCATTCCCGCAAATGTGGGTTTGTGGTTTCCCGCAAACGCTGATACCGTTAAGGTATGATTCTATCATTCATCAATCAAAAAGGCGGCGTGGGCAAAACGACCTTAGCCGTCAACGCGGCAGCGGCTCTAGCCGCTCGTGGTCATAAGGTGTTGTTGATCGACGCCGACGAGCAAGCAAGCGCGACCGCATGGGCCTCATTGCGAGATGCATCTCCATTTCAAGTGGTGGGCATGGCGCGTGGAAACATGGCTCGCGACGCTATCCAACTAGCGGCGGACTACACTCATACCGTCATAGATGGTCCACCACGCGCACAGGCGATTGCGCGCGCAGTTATCATCGCCTCGGACGTGGTTGCGATTCCCATAGAACCTTCCGGCCTGTCTACGTGGGCGGCGGCTGAAACCATCGGCCAAGTCCGTGAGGCGCAAGCCATTAAAGATTCCCTCAAATGTGGGTTTGTGGTTTCCCGCAAAATAGGGAATACTGTTATTGGTCGTGATATTCGGGAGATGGCCTCAGCCGAAGGATTTCCGATCTTCTCGGCCGAAGTGCAACAGCGTGTGCCGTTTGCGGAAAGCCTGACGCTCGGCCAGACGATCTTTGAATATGCGCCGAACTCTGTCGCCGCATCGGAAATTGACGCACTGACAGGTGAGATTCTGAACTGGCATGAGCAAAAAGACATTCGCAACCGCCCGAAAGCCCGCCGCACTGTCGCCTGAGCAAGAGGCTTTCATTGCGAAGGGGAGGGGTAAGGATACGGCCCTCGCTAA
>JAGRHW010000676.1 GCA_020444765.1 Gammaproteobacteria bacterium
TTTCGATCCCGATGCAGGAAATCTGGATGCTGCAGTCGCGGTTTCCCGAACGCCGCCGCAAGCGCGTGTTCCGCCTGCTGTCGCATCCACGGTTTCGCGCCGCCTACGATTTCCTCGAACTCCGGCTGGAGGCCGAACCGGAGCTTGCCGGCGAGTTCGCCTTCTGGCGTGACGCGCAGGAGCTCAGTGGCGATCAGCTGTCCGCGCATCTCGGGCCGCCGCGGACCGGCGGTGGTGATCCGAAGCCCTCGCGCCGTCGCCGCCGTCGCCGCCGCAAACCGGCGAGTGAAAGCAGCGAATGACGCCGGCTGGATTGTCGCGAGAGGCGATCTACATCGCGCTGGGCAGCAATCAGGACGAACCCGTCGTCCAGATTGACCGCGCGCTGGCTACCCTGGACGCACATCCCGACGTGCAGGTGGTCGCGGTCTCGCGTCTGTACCGCACACCGCCGTGGGGTGTCGTCGATCAGCCGCCGTTCGTGAACGCCGCCGCGCGCCTTGCGTCCGAGCTGCCGCCGGAGGCGTTGCTCGACGTCCTGGTTGGCATCGAGCAGGCTGCCGGACGTCAGCGCGAACAGCGTTGGGGGCCGCGCAGTCTCGATCTCGACCTGCTGCTGTACGGCGATCGTCAGCTCGACACGCCGCGTCTGCAGCTGCCGCATCCGCGCATGCACGAGCGTGCCTTCGTGCTGGTGCCGTTGCTGGACATCGCGCCGGAAGTGGCGATTCCACCCCATGGTCTGGCTGCCGATCTGCTGAATGAGGTAGATCGAAGCGGCGTCGAGGCGATACGCTAG
>JAGRHW010000677.1 GCA_020444765.1 Gammaproteobacteria bacterium
GACCATGATAAAGGGGCGATGCATGTTTAAGCGGACCTTTTTTAGCGAGTCGGACTTTCGTTAAAGTCGGGCGTTATAGCTGTTTTTCAGGTGGTATACAACCTTGATTGAACTCAACGCGGGGCAGACTATTCCAGGGGCTGGTTGCCGATTATGTTCTGACTTGTCAGGCCATATAGCAATACAGCGAGCTATGTTCAGTTACTTACCCTATGAGGTATAGCTTTGCTTGACAACGGACAAGGGCGACTGGACATTTTCAATGGCTGCATCCACCAGAACCTCGGCGGCCATTTTCGCCTGTATGGCAGGATCGGAGGACAACAGGGTGACGGCGCCGACGATTGCGCCATCAATCAGTATACCGAGTTGTTCCGCCAACAGCTGCGGATTTGCCGTGTTTGCGGCAACGGCCAGCTGGCGTATGAAATTGTTGGTGTCTTCCCGGTGCTGTTGCGCCAGTTCGCGGATAGCGTCATCCTGTTTGTGACTTTCCATCACTGAGTTGATAAACGCGCATCCGAAAAACGAATCATCCTCGAACCAGATTTTGAGCGCATCGAAAATACACAACAGTTGATCGCGGGGTGTGTCAGCGTTGTCCAGGATAAAGGTGCGAAACCAGTCCAGCCAGAGCGCGCTCTCTCTTTGCAGTACGGCGTGGACCAGGTTTTCCTTGGAACCGAAGTGTTCGTAAAGGGTACGTCGGGCGACGCCGGATTCATCCAGCACCTTTTTGATGCCGGTGGCGTGAATGCCCTCGCGGCAGAATAGTTCATTGGCGACA
>JAGRHW010000678.1 GCA_020444765.1 Gammaproteobacteria bacterium
GCCATCACAACATCGATCGCGAAGTCCTGTCGGTGCGTGAGCGGATGTCGAATATTCTCGATGTCATCAGGATCGGTGACTTTTGTGAGTTCGCGACCCTGTTCAATCCGGAAGAAGGCAAGCAGGGTGTGGTCGTGACGTTTCTCGCCATTCTCGAACTGTGCAAGGAATCGCTGATCGATATTGTGCAATCGGAATCGTTTGCACCTATTTACTTGAAAACCCGCTCCAACGTGCACGAAGATAGCGTCAACCATTCCAACCACCAACAGGCCCAAACCCAGAACGATGGCGATTGATCCGACTCTCCTGAAAAACATCATCGAGGCGGCTCTGCTGGTCAACGGCAAGCCGCAATCAGTCAAGCAGCTCGAAGCCTTGTTCGACGGCGAGGAAGCGGCGCCGGACAAACAGCAGATCGATGCCGCCCTGCAGTCCTTGTCCGAGGATTTCGAAGGTCGCGGGATAGAACTCAAGCAGGTGGCGAGCGGCTACCGCATTCAGGCCCGTCAGGAGCTCGAGCCGTGGATTTCGCGTTTGTTTCAGGAAAAAGCCCCGAGGTATTCACGCGCCTTGCTCGAGACGCTGGCGCTGGTCGCTTACCGGCAACCGATCACCCGTTCCGAGATCGAACAGGTGCGTGGCGTGAGCGTCAGCAGTCACATCATGAAAACCCTGCTCGAACGTGAATGGGTGCGTGTAGTCGGTCACCGCGAAGTGCCCGGCCGGCCGGCGATGTACGCCACAACGCGGGAGTTTCTCGATTATTTCAAT
>JAGRHW010000679.1 GCA_020444765.1 Gammaproteobacteria bacterium
AACCGCCGGACAAATCCTGCATGACGACTGAACATTACCTCAAACCGCAGTGGCCGGTTCCCCCAGGAATACAGGCCTGGCAAACCACGCGACTTGGCGGATACAGCCGCAATGGCTATGGCGAAATGAATCTTGCCGCGACGGTCGGCGACGATCCGCAGCATCTCGCCAAAAACCGCGCGAAACTGAAGCAGGATTTGTCCCTGCCCGATGAGCCGGCCTGGATTCGCCTGGTGCACGGCAATCTCGCACTGGACGCCCAGGATGTAAGCGGTGTGCCGGACGCCGATGCAACCTATACCGGCCAGCCGAATCGTGTCTTGTTGATTCCCACCGCCGATTGCCTGCCGGTGTTGTTCGCCTCGCGTCATGGCAACGAGGTCGCCGCCGCCCACGCGGGCTGGCGTGGTCTGTCGGCCGGCATCCTCGAAAACACACTGGCCAGATTCCGCTGTCCGCCTGAAGACGTGCTGGCCTGGTTCGGGCCGGCGATCAGTGCGAAAAATTTTGAAGTGGGCGAAGAGGTTCTGGCGCAGTTTGCCAAGTCCCATCCCGGTTCAGAGCGGTTCTTCGACCAAGGCGCGAAACCTGGCAAATACCTGGCGGATATTTACCAGTTGGGCCGCTATGCCTTGCAGCGGGCCGGTTTGCGGGACTGTTACGGCGGTGGCTTTTGCACGGTCGAGGACGAACGTTTTTTT
>JAGRHW010000067.1 GCA_020444765.1 Gammaproteobacteria bacterium
GCGCATCTTCGCCGGAATCCGACAAAATCGCCTGCTGTTCGCGCAATTGCGATTCGGCCAGAGCCAGTTGCGAACGGCTGCTATCCAGCGTCTGCTCACTTTGCTGTAATTCCGCGAGCGTTTGCTGCTGTTGACTTTCGAGCTTGCGCTTGGCGAGCTGTTCTTCGGCCAGGCGATTCGTCAGGCGCTCCTTTTCCTCTTCAGCGCGCTGCAGTCTGGCTTGCAGCTCCGGGTCCGCACCCGCCACGACAACGCTCGACTGACCGGCCGCCTCGGCTTCCGCCAACGCCTGTTTTTTCTGTTGCAGTTCATTGCGCAGACCGGCCGCCCGGCGCTCGGCCTGCTCAAGGGTCTGCTGGCGTGAGGCCAGCTCGGTTTTAACCTGATCGAGTTCGGACTTGAGCTGCTCGTTCTCGACCCGCAGACTTTCGGTCTCGATCGCCTGCGCCTGGCGATTGGCCGCTTCGATCGAGGAAACGAATTCCAGATCGCCATCGGTCAGACCGGAGGCCTGGCGATACCAGTTCATGGCCGTGGTCAGATCACGCTCGACACCCAGCCCGCCTTCGTACAGATAACCCAGGTTGATCTGCGCCCGCGAATGGCCCTGCTCGGCCGCCATGCGGTAGAACTTGGCGGCGATCGTGTAATCGGCCTCGATGCCCAGGCCTTTTTCGTAGATTTCACCAACGTAGGTCTGTGCTTCGGCATCGCCCTGCTGAGCCTGCGGCAACCAGATCTTGAGCGCGGTCGCGTAGTTGGAGCGGTCGAAGGACACATATTCGCCGCCGCGTATCTCGCAGTCGCTGGCGGTGGTTTTGACCGGTCTGCGCGGTGACAGATAGGTGAGCTTTGAGCCCATCTGCCGGACCTGACCCGGCAACAGGCAGTCGACGACCATTAACTGGTCAGCCTTCAGTCCGCTCGCTTCGGGAGGAATCTCCGGCGTTTCCTCCATGGTCGTTGCGCATCCGTAGATGCCGATGATAAGGCCGGCCACAACAGTCGTCGTTAGACGCTTTATCGACTGTTTACCAGAATATCCGGCCGGTGTAGTGTTGTGTTTGATCGCGTTATGTTTCATGGTCTTGAAACCCCGTTTACAGCAATAACAGGCCTCTGTTTTCAGCCTGCTCATCCGCCTATAATCCCAGCACCGGCCATTCGGCGATACTGGATAAAAGTATTAAATGGAGTAGACCACAACGGTTTGTTTTCTTTCCGTTAATTTTTCACCGGTAATGTGTGCAAAAAAACCCAAAGACAACTGGCTTTGATTTTGAATTTTTTTCGATAGAATCAAAACGGTTTCGACTTTTCTGAAAATAAAACCAACGGTGGAACAGTCTGATGGTCGCCATGAACCGGCAGGAAATCAACGCATTTCTGGACAGGGAATTTCCGCAGATTCACACCAATGGCCGCGTTTATGACGTGGAATCCGTTACGCCGGAATCCGTTACTCTGCGGTTTACGCCAAACGATGCCCATCTGCGCCCCGGCGGCACAGTCTCCGGGCCGAGTATGTTCACACTGGCCGATCTGGCCGCTTATGTCGCGATACTGGCCAGACTCGGACCGGTGGCTTTGGCGGTCACCACCAATCTGAACATCAATTTTTTACGTAAACCCGGACTTGGCGATTTACTCGGTGTGTGCCGGATTCTGAAACTGGGTAAACGTTTGTGCGTGGTTAATGTGGACATTCTCGATCCGGACGGCACCCTGGTTGCGCACGCCACCTCGACCTACTCGATTCCCTAGCGAAGAACGGGCGGGCTTTGCAGCCTTTCACTACTCAGCAAGTATCGACTTTGGCGAGACGAAGACCGGACTGGGTGCCGTTGCCCTCCATTATGCCCAGATGATCGAACACGCATTTAAACACCAGTGACCAGGCCGCCAGCATGTCTTCGGTCGCGTCATCAAACAACACATCCTCCATCGCCTCCAGCAGGTATTTATGTAACAGCGGCCGCAAGGAGCTTTCCATACCGAGGATGCAATGTTTGGCGGCGATACGCCTGAATTCAAAATCCGCCAGATCACCACCATTGATCACCATTCGGGAACAGGCCTGTAAGGCAATCTGGAATATTTGCGGATGATGAACTCTGGCCTCCGGAAACAGCGGACGCAACCGCGGATGCCGGGTAAACAGCAGATCGTAGGAACGATAAGTGATGTCTTCTGAATTGTCGTTCAACAACCCGTGGGTTTGCCGCAGTACCGCTCTGTTTTTTCCTGAGAGCCTTTTCAATGTACTTTGCTCCAACCTTTGTGCTTCAAACTATTCAATGACCAATCAAAACAACATCAAGCACACACAGTAAGCAGAGCGCATCCGTTTTTTGAATCTGGATTCATTATTGTGCCGCATAAATTGAAAAGTTAATTCTCATTTACATTTAGTTTATAGATTGATTTACAAAAAAATACCAACGATTCAAGACGATCGGGAAAATTTCTCAGCCAGCACATAGCCCAAGCGTCTTCTAACGGTAAGTTTGAAAGGTCAGCCCGCCGACGGCGGTCAGCGGGATTCGATGGTTTTTATGGCTTGTCTGGCAGTGCTATTGGACGGATCCAGTTCCAGCACCATTCGGTAGGTTTCCAGGGCGTTGCTGCCGGGTGGTTCCTTCAATCTGCCGATTGACATATGTGCATCAGCCGCCTCCAGGAGTCTGGCAACGGTCTGCTGTTCATCTTCCGACAGCGGTCTGCTGTTCGGAACCGGCGCCTCTGAAGAGGACATGGATGCCGGGGCGGTTGCCGGCAGAAACTGGCCCCTGAAGGCAAACGCGAGACCGGCCCCAATCAACAACAGGCCAAATCCGATCCCGAGATACAAAGGCTTGGGACTCTTCGGTAGCGAGTCTTTTTTGGACGATATTTTTCCGGCCTCGGTCGCTTGCGGAATTTCCGCAACAGCCGCAGTGGCCCGGGTCGCGCCCATATAACGGTCAATGGCATCGATGACTTCCTGCGCACTCTGATAGCGTTGCTCGCGGTCTTTCGCCATCAGACGGTCGATAAGCGGCTGCAGATCGCCGACCTTTTCCGGCAAACGCGGCACGGGATTGTTGATGTGCATCAAGGCGGTGGAAAACGGGTCCTGTCCGACATAAGGTTTTTTCTCGGCCAGCATTTCGTACAACACGACGCCAAGACAATACAGATCGGCGCGAAAATCCACCGCCTGGCCCATCGCCTGTTCCGGGCTCATGTATTCCGGCGTACCGACCGCGTAGCCGATCGCGGTCAGCTGGGTATCGGCCTGCACGGCCTTGGCGATACCGAAGTCGGACAGCACGGCATCGCCGCTTTCCTTGAACAGGATATTGGCCGGTTTGACATCCCGGTGTATGAAGCCGCGTGAATGGGCCATCTGCAGGGCGCTCGCCACCTGCCGTATGACCAGCAGGGGTTGCTTGGGATTATCGCCCTTGTAGATACGGTCTTTGAGGTTGGGACCGGCGATGTATTCCATCGCCATATAATAATAATCGCCGGCGCGGCCGATATCGTACACGGTTACGATATCGGGATGACTGCTGAGCTGGGCGACGATTTTGCCTTCCTTCAGAAAGCGATCGCAAAAGGACTCGTCGGACGCCATCTTGGGGTCCATGATCTTGAGCGCGACTTCCCTGTCCAGCGATTCCTGCAGCGCCAGATAGACACTGGCCATGCCGCCCTGGCCGAGTTTGGATATCAGTTTATAGCCCGGAATTTTCATGGCTCAGGATTGTAGCACCCGGGCATCCGCATAGATCAGCCTGAGTTACAGCTCGAAGCGGATACCCGCGGTAACCACCGTCTCGGTGAAATCGCTCATACCCATCAGTGTCCGCAAATCCACAAAAGCCTGGGTGCCGCCCTTGAAGACCGCCGACAGGCCCAGTCCCATACTGAAATAATCGCGGTCCGGCCCATCGGTGACGGCAAGCAATTCGTTCTGTCGCGGATCGTTGACGTAGACCGTGGAAATTTCACGCTCGTCGTCGCTGAACTCGTGAATCCACTCAAGACGTCCCTGCGGAATCAACACTCCGAAAGAGGCGTTGGCAACCGTACTGGCGCGGAAACCGAGCGCGCTGGTCAAGGACTCGATCTCCTGCTTCTCGACACCCAGGTTGAGTCCGCCGGCGCCGGTCTCCTCAAAGGCATCGACATCAGTTTGCAGATACTGCAGGCGAGCGTAAGGCGCAAAGGTCAGGCTGCCGCTGATGATCTCCGTACCGCCCCCGAAACTGGCGGCGAACTGAGTGCTGTCGGTATCGCTGGTGGCGGTTCGATCGGCACCGTCGTTTTCCGCGTTCGCGCTGTTGGACTGGATACGAATGCGCCGCTCCATGTCGAAACTGCCCTGCCCTGCGGTCAGCACGAAATCGAAGAAATAATCGTCGGTATAAAACAGGCCATAGGCCGAGAGATTCGTCGTCTCGGTATCCAGCCCGCCACCGCTGACTGTCGAGGAGCGATCGAAATCGGATTCGCTGCTGGTAAAGCCGGCAGCCAGACCAAGCACGGTTTGATCGCTGAGCCGGTAATCCACACCCACGGTAAAACCGGCCGAATCGTAGGAGAAACCATCCTCACCGTCAGTCGCGTCTTTCTCCCCGCTGCCGATATCACCGTTGATAAACACGCCCCAGCGGTTTGCCAGCAGCTGGTCATCACCGGCCTGGGCCGCGCCACCGGACAGGGATAGAAGCTCCTCGTCCGACAAGGTGTAAAGCGCATCGTTGCCGAAGATATTCACCGCGCTGAGCTGCATGGTCGACGAGCGCGACAGCAGCGCGGAAATACGCTTGCTGATGTTGGACACCTGGCCCACGGACGATTCCGTCGCCATCGAGCCGCTGGCGGCGGCTTCCTCGCCGGCGACGTTTTGTAAAGCCCCTTGTAATTCCTCCTCAGTGAGATCGAGGGACTTTGCCGTCGCTCCCTCATCACCGGTGATCACGCGGGCGGTGTGGACCATCTCGCCGCATTTGTCGAACAGATCCTCTTCAAGCTCATTGGCCGGCGGCGTATTGGCCTCGTTGGCTGCGATAAACTGCCCGCAGACCGCCTGTACGGCATTGCCGGTACGAATCTGTAAATCGGTGGAACCGATCCGGCCCAGCGAGTTCAGCGGTAGAACCTCGGCCAGCGCCGGCAGGCTGCACATCATGGCACTAACCAGTACGCTGCCGGCAGTCATCAACGATTTTTGCCTGTGGGTTGCTCTCCCCCTTGCAGCCCCGGTACCGGTCGATTGCATTGTTTTTCGCTGCAATGCGTGATTGCCTAGCCTCATGTCCTGACACCTCATTTAGGATTTTGCGTTATAAAAGTTTAAAGTGAGTTGCTTATTGTTGTTTTTACGCGGCTTGCCGCACCATGGGCTATTTTAGTAAATAACCATACAAAACCGGCGTTTGAGCCGGTCAACTCATCAGACTCCTGACACTTTACACGGAAATCCGCTTGATTACGCTCATACTAATGTCTAGGGTCGCAGACAGGCCATTCCATGGTATTTACATGGTTTTGAGTCGTCGTCATTGCAACAACCAAATGGGCGACTTCCCGGCTCGACATCACGAACACTTTGGCAAGCTTATGATTGACACGCTATCCAGACTCCTGACCCGCGGCCTGCTGGTTTTAGCCTTATTCATCGCGGGCAGTTCCGGCGCTTTGGCTAAAAACGTCATTGTATTATTGGTCGAAAAGCCCGCCGGGGACAATCTCGCTCTGACCATCGCAACAACGCAAACGGCCTGGGAAAAATTTCGTCAGTCAGAGCCCGGCGAAGCGGAACTCGCCATCATCAGTTACGCCAATACACCGGACGTGGTTCGCCCGCTCGCGGCAGCGGACGACGTTGACACGGCGGCTCTGGGGGATATTCTCAAACGCGCCGGCAGCCGCGGCGAAACCATCAATACAGCTGCGGGACTGGAGCGCGCTGTTTCCCTGCTGACTTCTGAGTCAACGCCGCAAAACCGGAACTTTCTGCTGGTCATCTCCGACGCACTGATCGCCACCGGGAATGCCGGTAACGATCAGCAGTTTACCGAATGGATGGTCGATATCATCAGCGATGACGCGCGAAAGGCGGCGATCGATGTGCAATGGCACCCGATCAGTAAAAACGCGCAGCACGCCACTATCGATGCTTTTCTCGGCAAACTCGATGGTAACCGGGTGGTGGTAACGCCCGACGAGACACTGATTGACGACGCTGAAAAACCTCTGCCCAAATCAGCAGCCGAAGCGGAGCTGGAGAAACTGACAGCCGCGCGAGCCGAACTTGGCAACCCTGCGCCACAAACCGAACCCGGCCCTGCCACTACAGCACTGCTTGAAGACCCGCAAACCCAGCCAAACCCAGACCCAGCGATAGAAACGAGTGAGCCGGCGCCGCCACTGCCAACCCCGGTGGCCACCAACGCCGACAGCATTACCGACACGGACACGGACGCCGGTACAGACCTGGATCCTGCCCCCCTGACGGAACCAGCGCCCGAGGATTCGCTGAATCCGGACCTTATCAAATACGGCATCTTCGGCATTATTCTGCTGTTGGCCGGTGGCCTTTTGTTTATGCTGATCAACAGACGCAGCCAATCGGATGAAGTCCGGCCGAATCTTGCAGAAAAAGAGTTTGATGACGAGCCCGTTCAGCCTTATGACGACGATATCTTTGCTCCGGTTGCCGCGACCGGCGCGGTAGCCGTCTCGACTCAGGCCAACGCACCGATTATTCCGCCACGTGAGCTTATCCGCGAGGAGAAACCACTTGAGCCGGATCCCCCGGCAGCGGCACCGGAGCCTCTGCCACAACCGCAGCCGGCGATTGACGAGCCGAAAATTCAAGCCGTAACGGAAGAAGCGGAAAACGTCGAAGCGGAAGACTCAATACCATCGATGGACAGTACACAGGAGATTTTTCCGGAGTTCAGCTCGGCGTCATTGAGCGCGGTTGAAACAATCGACAGCCCTGCAACAGAGTCCTTGGTTGACGATCAGGAAGCCGGGCAGCAATCGTCCGGCGACGTGCCGGAGCAAACCCCGGAAGAACCTGCCCCCGTGGCGAATGCCAGAACCGAAATCGACCCTTATGCCACGGTGATCGCGGATAGCGAAAAACTCCGCCAGTACGCGCATCAGTTCACGGCCGCGCCCGACACGGAACCGGTCGACGATGACAAGACTATTTTGGCTCCGGGCACCGGTGCCGCGGCAAGATTTTCCGGGCATAGCGACGATGACGAGGACGATGATAAAACGGTTCTGGTCCGCCCCGGAGACCGATAAACGATTCAACGTTGCAGGGAGGCCTGCACGCAACGAAGGACACCATAATCAAACTCACCGTCCAGGGCTTCGAATACCGGTTTTAAACGCCCGTCCGCTTCATCGTCAAACAATTCGATGGTGTTTACGATGCGATCGTATTCAGCGGTATCGAGATCCAGCACGTCGTCGGCATCCAGCAGCCCGTCGGCGATCGCTTCTGAAAGATGAGCGTAGATCGTGCTGAGCTGCTTGTCTCTCTCGGCGGCGATCTGTTCGATATTCAGGCCTTTTTCAAATAACAGCAGCGTTTCGTTGACGGTGTCGCTCAGTGTATTGTCTAGCAGTTCCGGCAGGGGATGTTCGGCGATCACCTCCATAAATTCATCACCGTAGCGTTCGAGTTTTTTCTCGCCGACGCCTGGAATATAGCGGAATGCGTCTTTGCTCCGTGGTCTTGTTCTGGCCATTTCTACAAGCGTGGCATCGTGAAAGATGACATAGGGCGGCACACCCTGCTCCTGGGCCAGGCGTAAGCGCGTTTCGCGCAAGGCGTCGAACAAGCCCTGATCGACTGAACGCAGGGCCGCGATTTTTTCGGATTTAGCCTGCTTGGCGGTTTTTTCCGGTTTGCTTTGCTTGCGCAAGCGGAGCAGTTGTTCACCGCGCAGGACCGGTCGGCAGCGCTCGGTCAGCCGTAACGCGCCGTAAGCGTCAACATCGACCGACAGATACGCCATCGCAATCAATTGGCGGAAAACCGTGCGCCACTCCGGACCGCTCAAATCCTGTCCCAGACCGAACACCGCGAGTTCATGATGACGGTTTTTGAGAATCCTGTCGTCGGATTTACCGAGCAGCACATCGATCAGGTAATTCACACCGAATCGCTGCCCGGTCCGGTATACCGCTGACAGGGCTTTGCGCGAAGCTTCGGTGGCGTCCCAGGTTTCCGGCGGTTGCGCGCAGTTGTCGCAATTGCCGCAGGGTTCCGGCAGCTTTTCGCCGAAGTAATCGAGTAACAGCTGTCGGCGGCAGCCGCTCGTTTCACATAAGCCAAGCATGGAGTCCAGTTTGTGAAACTGAATGCGCTTGAACTGTTCGTCGGCGTCGGACTCCTCCATCATCTGCCGCAAGGTAATCACATCCTGCAGACCGTAGGCCATCCAGGCGCTGGCCGGCGCACCGTCACGACCGGCGCGGCCGGTCTCCTGATAATAGGCTTCTATGCTTTTCGGCAGGCTCAGATGCGCGACAAAACGAACGTCCGGCTTGTCTATGCCCATGCCGAAAGCGATGGTCGCCACGATGATGACGCCGTCCTCGCGCAGAAATCGCGCCTGATTGCCGGCCCGGACCTGATCGCTGAGACCGGCATGATACGGCAGGGCGACCCGTCCCTTTCCACTCAGCCAGTCGGCGACAGCTTCTACCTTTTTGCGCGACAGACAATAAACAATACCGGCATCCTGCGGGTGCGAGGCTTGTATAAAACGCCATAACTGCTCACGCGCATTCTGCCCTTCGCTGAGCTGGTAATGAATGTTCGGGCGGTCAAAGCTGCTGATAAACTGCGCGGCGTTTTCAAGTTGCAGCTGTTTGAGGATTTCCTCGCGGGTGCGCTGATCGGCGGTGGCCGTCAGTGCGACTCTCGGCACCTGCGGATAGCGCTGATGCAGGATCGACAATTGCTGGTAATCACGGCGGAAATCATGTCCCCACTGGGAAACGCAATGCGCCTCGTCGATCGCAAACAAGGAAATCGTGCATTGATCCAGCAAATCCAGCATGCGACCGGTAAGCAGCCGTTCGGGCGAGATATAGACCAGATCAAGATCGGCGCGCCGCATGGCCTGCTCGACCTCGAACTGTTCGTCGGGGCTCAAGGTGGAGTTGATAAAGGCGGCCTGCACGCCAAGCTGTTTGAGCGCATCGACCTGATCCTGCATCAGCGCGATCAGCGGCGATATAACAACTCCGACACCCTGGCGTATCATCGCGGGAATCTGGTAACACAGGGATTTGCCGCCACCGGTCGGCATCAATACCAGCACGTCCCTGCCTTCGACCAGTTGCGTGATTATCTGTTGCTGGGAACCGCGAAACTGCTCATAGCCAAAAGTGACGTTGAGGATGTCCCTGGCCTGCCCCACGACTTGTGCTTCCTGCATGGTGGTTTATAACCTCGTTAGAGCCTGTTAACTGTCTCCGTGCGGAGTGAAGAGCGGCTAATTTGAGCTATTTCGGCTTCTGATGCAAGGCCTTAGTGTTCGCCAAGCCAGCGTGTCGCCTGCGTCAGTGCATCGCGAACCGCCTGTTGGGATAGTTCGTCACCGGCCGGGCACCAGGCATCGAACAGACAGACATCGAGCATGTGTTCGGCGCCCTTGATGATATGCAGCCGCCCCTCGGCGCCACAGGTTTCGGTCTGCACCGCTGCTCCCTGCGGAATATCCACACCGACCGAGGCCGGATCACCGTTGTAGGCGCCGCACAGACGGGTCGCCTGATCGACCGGCACCAGGGAATCGGCGGCGCCGTGAATGATAAACAACGGCGGATAGGCGTCCGGATTGCCTGCGATCAGCGGCGGAAAACTGTTCTGCACAACCAGCGGATCGTCGGGCGAAACCTGATCGACGGGCTTGCCGATAAACCGCCTGACCGCCGCAAGCCCCTTGACGTCGCCGCTAAGCGCGCCGCTCTGGTATTGGCTGATAAAATGGCCGAAGTCGGTCGGCGGATACAATAACAGGCCCTTGCTGACATCGGCCGGCCGATGAACCGCCAGCCAGGCGGCCAGATGCGCGCCCGCCGATTGGCCGGTTACCGCGACCGCGCCGGGTCGGGCGCCAAAGCGTTCACCGTTGGCCAACACCCAGTCCAGCGCGGCAGCGGCGTCGCTCAACAGGGCTTCGCCCTGCGCGCCATTGCATTCCGTATTGCCATCGTCCTGCCCGGTCAGCCGGTAGAAAGGCTCAAACACGATAAAGCCCTGATCCGTGAAATGCGAGACCTGCGCTTCCAGCCCCAGCACGCCGTCGCGCCGGGATGTCCAGCTGCCGCCGTGCAGGGAAATCAGCGGCGCGAGGTTTTTTGCCGCAATGTCCGACTTGAAAATACGCATCTCCAACTGACAGCTGCCTCTTGAGGTTTCCACCTCACGGTAGCGCAGTCGATGCATATACGGTTGCTGCCGGTCGTCGATCGGCCGAACGCCCACATCGAGCCTGGCATTCCGCGACAGCGCCCAGGCATCGAGTTTTTCGCCGCTGAGCGCGGCGTTGCCGAGTCGCGACGGATCGATCAGTTCTTCACAATGTTCCGCGATGGTCCCGGCCCGATAATTAACCGCTTCCTGACAGGCGGCGTCGGCAAACAGCGCCTGTCCATCGCGCGGTGAATCGGTGCTTGCGCAAACGCCACTCTGTTGCGTATAAAGCGGTGTTTTTTGCAAGTCCAGCATCTGGCCCTGCAGGAGTTCGCAAATCGCCATGCCCGAGAAAAATTCGGTGGAAAAGGACTGATCGCCACTGATCAGCGCATAGAGCAGTTCCGGCAGGTGATCGCGGATCAGCATTTCGCCAAGCTCGCTGAACAAAGGCACGTCCAGCAGCGCCAGCAGTTTCTGCTGTTGCGCCTCTTCAAGAACCGGCAAGGCCAGAAGCAGGCTGTCGCCACCCCAGGATTCACGCAATTCCGCCTGCAGCGTGGTTTTCAGCTGATCGCCAAACGCCTGCAGCTTATCGGCGGAAAACTCCTTGTCGATGGCCTTGCGAATACGCGATTCGAGCTGTTTGTCGAGCAGCGTGTCACTGACATCGAGTTTGTAGGTGAATTCATCCAGCCTGGTGGTCACGGCGAGCACCGGCGTCAACACCAGCGCTGCCGGTTTTACCGAATAGGTGGGCGTCATGCTTACCGTGACGGAAAATGCCAGCGTCCCGTTCAGGCGGACTGCAATATTGTCCCGCGCATATTTTCGACAATTACTGAAAACCCTGACGCCGTAGGACTGATCAATATCCGTACTTGCAGCCAGACCGGCGCTGACCTGCAGTGACAGGACGAATGGTTTGTTCAGCGATTCGATCGAAAGGCCGATCGAGGAATTGTCCTTGATAGCAATCCGGCCCTTGAAATTTCGCAGATCCGCCGAGTAGCTGCAACCACCGTCGAGTTCCTGATCGGCAATCGTCAGTTCGCGGGTGATTTCGCCGTCCCGCCATTGCAGGTCCAGGCGCTGGAATTCATCCTGCAGGCGTTCGAGCAGATACTGCTGGACACTGTCGCCGCCGCCCGCCGCTTCATCGAGGGCCCGATCAAACTCGCGCAGCGAGATATCGACGGTTTGCGCGAACGCGAACGAAGTGGTGAGCAGATATAAAAGAACTATCCTGACGAGCATGAACCGGCAACCGTTATAAAGTTGCAAACCAGTATATCAGGATGATGAAAACGTGTTCGTCAACAAGTTTTAACTAGATTCCGGTTTACTCGACATCATGCAGCAGGCCTTTCAGCACCAGCTCGTTGTAGCTGACAACGCCGATCACCGCGTCATTTTCGATGACCGGCGCCACCGACAGACCAAACCGTTCGAACAGACGCGCGCAGTAGCGCACCTTCATGTTAGGCGGCGCGTCGATCACCGGTTTGCTCATGATTTCATAGACATTAACGCGTTCCGGCGCGCGATTTCTGGCCAGCACTTTTTTCGCGATATCGGCAAGCAGCATAATGCCGAATTCGTCATTCTGATCGCGCCGTTTGACGATCACCACATCCGTGTTGATGGCTTTCATTTTTTGCAGCGCCTCTTCGACCGTCGCCAGCCCGTCGATTTCCAGGAAACTGTCCGACATCACGTCACGCACCCGAATTATTTTTTTTGTGCTCACAACAATTCCTCCAGTTCCGTAGTGATTTTCGACATCTGATGGCTGACACCGACCGCATCCTCCACATCGATCTGGAAGGCGATGCCGGTGCCCGGTTTTTGATCGAACTCACCAACCCGGCCGATTTCATCGAGAATACTGCGCGCCAGATGTTCCTCGACCAGGAATATCACCATATCGCGCTGGGTATCGAGCGACAGGCCGAAAAACGTCTTGGACTTTTTGAGCCCTTCGCCGCGGGCATTGTTGACGATGGTGGCGCCGGTTGCGCCGGCCTTGCGCGCGGCCTCCATCACCGCCTCACTCTTGTCCTCATTGACCAGCGTAATGATCATTTTGAAATGCATAGTGCTTTACTCCTGACTTCCACCAGCCGGGTCAATACCCAACGGCATTTTCTAATCCGACA
>JAGRHW010000680.1 GCA_020444765.1 Gammaproteobacteria bacterium
GAGGCAGTTGGTGGTGCACGACCCGTTGGAAACCACCAGATCGCCCGCCTCCAGCATCTCCGAATTCACGCCATGCACGATGGTCCGGTCCGCCCCCGTCGCCGGCGCCGAAACCAGCACCTTCTTCGCCCCCTGCCGCAGGTGAACGCCGGCCTTGTCCTTCGAGTTGAACTTGCCCGAACATTCCAGCACCACGTCGCAGCCTTCCCAGTCCAGCTCCTCGGGATTGTAGGTCGAAAACACCTTCATCGGCCCCTGGCCCACATCCATCATGTCGCCGTCGATCCGGATATCGCCCGAAAACCGGCCATGCACGGAATCGTATTTCAGCAGATGCGCGATATCCCCGATCGGGCCGGTGGCGTTCATCTTCACCACCTGAATATCCGTCCTCCCGCTCTCGATGATGCTCGAAAGCGTGCAGCGCCCGATGCGGCCAAACCCGCTGATCCCAACCTTGACGGTCATGTGCTCTCCTCTCGTTCCTTTTCTCCCGCCCCGGGCTCGACCCGGGGCCTCCCGGGTTGATCCGAGGCCCCGGATCAAGTCCGGGGCGCGCAGTTCCTATTTCACCAGCCCGCGCGCGGCCTCGGCCACTGCTTCCGCCGTGATCCCGAAATGCGCGTAAAGCTCCTCCGCCGGGGCCGAGGCGCCAAAGCCGCTCATGCCCACGAAGCGATCCTTGTGGCGCAGCACGAT
>JAGRHW010000681.1 GCA_020444765.1 Gammaproteobacteria bacterium
AGATTGACGCACAAGGTATCCGAGGCGGCGATAAATTCACCCAGCTGATCAGGGGTCTGGGTCATGGAGGGACGGGCACCGACCGCCAGCAGCACATTAGCCGTCAGGGTCATCGCGACCGGGTTGGTCAGGCAGTGCACGCGTGGGGCGCGTTCGGCTATAGCCGCCAGACTGGCAGCGCAGGATTCGGCCAGTTCAGCCGCTGCCGCCGTATCAACAGAGGGGGTCAGTGTTTGTAGCATCGCTCATAGCTCTTCGTTAGTGGGATTCGAGGAGCGATGAGCGTGTTACAGAGGGGAAGTTTACTGCTACGCCACACCCTGAATCCCTACGCCGGTATTACCCGGATCAGGTTCAACGGGACAGCGCTTATACGCATCTCAGCCCTTACTGGCGCCCCGTCAAGATGTTGCGGTTAATCTAACACAGACTATTCTTGCTTGACCATATTGTTTGTTAATCGGAAGGCAGCGGAGAGTTCAGCGACTCAGGACGATATTGCACGCGCCCGCGATGGCCCCGGTACAAATGCGTTGGTACGCTGGATATAGTCACGATAGGCAGGTCGGCGCTCGGTGATATCCTGCTCCAGCAGGGACACACCGGAGACTTTCAATAATAGAAAGGTCATCAGAATCGGACTGATAATGCTCCACCAGCCGCCGGCTGCCAGCGCCAGCAGATAA
>JAGRHW010000682.1 GCA_020444765.1 Gammaproteobacteria bacterium
TATCGACAGCTGTGTGAAAGAAATCGATGAGCCGCAATTCGCGGTGAATGAACATTTCCACAAAAAGGGCATAGACCAGCGCCACGGCGGCAGCTTCGGTCGCCGAGAAATATCCCGAATAGATGCCGCCCAGCAGGATCACCGGCAGCAGCGCCGACCAGCCGCCGCGCCTGAGCGCTGTCGTGAACTCGACCAGGTTGAATTCCTGCGCCGCCATCCTGCGGTTGATCCAGAAGGAATACCCCGCCAGCACACCAGCGATCATCAGCCCCGGCAAGATGCCCGCCAGAAACAGGTCGGCGATCGAGTTCTCGGTGACGATCCCGTAGAGGATCAGCGGGATCGACGGCGGAATGATGATGCCCAATGTACCGCCCGAAGTGAGCGCGCCCAAGGCGAACCGTTTCGAATAGCCGTTCTCCAGAAGCGCCGGGTAAAGAATCGTTCCCACCGCAAGAAGCGTGACAGGGGACGATCCCGAGATCGCAGCAAAAACGGCGCAGCTGAGAATCGTTGCAACCGCCAGCCCGCCAGGAATGGGCCGCGTGACTGACACGGCGAGGTCGATCAGCCGCCGGGCAATCGAGCCCCGGGTCATGATATTGCCGGCCAGAAGGAACATCGGGATCGCCAGCAAAAGCGCGTTGTCGAGGCTGATCCAGATGTCTTCGGCGAGGTAT
>JAGRHW010000683.1 GCA_020444765.1 Gammaproteobacteria bacterium
TTCGGCTGCGGTATGGACTACAAGGAATATTGGCGCCAGTTGCCCGCCATCTACGCCGCCCGCGATTGAGCGGTTGCCGGCCCGGTTCGTTACCTCTCCCTGATTGTTGTTTCCGACCGCGAGGTTACCGTTATGACACCCACCGTCGCCATCATCGGAGGCACCGGCCTCACTACCCTGGATACCCTGCGGACCGCACATCGGGAAACGCTGTCCACGCCCTACGGTGAGCCGTCCAGCCCCGTGATTCACGGTGAACTGGGGGGACGAGCCGTGGTTTTCCTGGCTCGCCATGGCCAACACCACACCTTGCCGCCGCACAAGATCAATTACCGGGCCAACCTCTGGGCGCTACACCGGCTCGGCATCGAGCAGGTCATCGCGGTGGCGGCGGTGGGCGGCATTCGCGCCGATATGGCACCAGGGGTACTGGCGTTTCCCGATCAGATCGTGGATTACACTTGGGGCCGGCACTGCACCTTCTTCGAGGATAACCTGAGCCACGTCACCCATATCGATTTTACCGAGCCCTACTGCCTGGAACTGCGGGAACGGCTGATCCAGGCGGCTCGCGAGCTGGGTCTTGAGGCGCGCGAGTCATGCACCTATGCGGCGATGTCGGGGCCACGGCTGGAGACAGCGGCGGAAATTCGCCGGCTGGAGCGGGACGGTTGCGACAT
>JAGRHW010000684.1 GCA_020444765.1 Gammaproteobacteria bacterium
TTCCTCAAGCCGCGGATCGGGCAGGCCGCCGCCTACATCGCCCGTTTCGAGGCTGCCGCCGCGCGCGAGGCTCGGCATCGGGGCTTCGACGGCGTGATCTGCGGCCACATCCACCAGGCGGCGTTGCGGGATATCGGCGGGGTATGCTACGCCAACGATGGCGATTGGATCGAAAGCTGCACCGCGCTGGTCGAGCACCGCGACGGCCGCTTGGAAGTCCTGCACTGGGTCGATGAAACGGCACGCTGTCGGGTGTGGACGGCGCCGGCGGCGGCGGAACCGGAAGTGGAACCGGAGGCGGCGTAGAACCGAGCTCTTGCGGTGCCGTCTTCGGCACCGGCACCGGACGGAGAAAAGGATTTAGCTCGGCACGCCGATGAAGTGGAAGTAGCGCCAGAGACCGCCGTAGGCCCGCTGGACAGTGGCATCCAATGGTCGGAAGCGGGCGTGCAGTTCCGGCAGCAATTGACCGGTCATCCGCACGTGATTGACGCCCATCCAGCGCCGGAACGCCGCTTGGTCCGAATCGTGGAAATCCACCACCGCGATCAGGCCGTCCGCGGCCAAATCCTGACGGACGTTAGCGATGACCGCCTCCCAGCCCGGATTGATCATGCTCAGACAGTAGGACAGGACGATAAGATCGAAGCCGGGCCGATGGTCCGGCAATCCGGCGTAG
>JAGRHW010000685.1 GCA_020444765.1 Gammaproteobacteria bacterium
TGGGATCGCTGGAGGGCACACCGCCCCAGGAGGCGCAGGAACCGATGGCAATAATCGCCGCCGCGCCCTCGGCCGTTTCCCGGACTGTCTCCAGGATCGGCTTGCCGGCGACCATGCAGTAGACGCCGCCATTCTTGGTCGGAATCGACCCGTCCACCACCAACACGAACTTGCCCCAGTTCTCCTTCATCGACTTGGCCCGGTACGCCTCGGCCTGATGGCCGGCGCCCGCGCACAGTGCCTCGTGATAATCCAGCGAGATCATGTCGAGGATCAGAGTTTCGACAGTCGGATGGTAGGCACGCAACAGCGACTCGGTGCAACCGGTGCATTCCTGCGCCGACAGCCAGATTACCGGCGGCCGGGCTGCGGCGGTGGCGGCGGCGGCGATGCGCGGCCCCATCAGCGACGATAGCCCCAAAGTCGCGGCGACGCCGGTGCAATAGGTCAGGAACTGACGACGGGTCAGCCCGCCGAGCGTGCCCTCGTAACCGTCTGGATCGTGGACGGCATGGTCAAGATCGGTCTCGCTGACGACATTCATCACCCGTTTTCCCCCACAAATTTGGCCATTTGTAAAGTTAGCGGGGAGCCCATACGACGGGTTGACGATCATCAATTTTTATGGATTTTTTTGGCCGTCCCCGGCAGTCCTAATCCAGCAAGGAGGGTCT
>JAGRHW010000686.1 GCA_020444765.1 Gammaproteobacteria bacterium
GAGATCCCGGCCAATGTCATGGCGGTGGGCGCGCCCGCCAAGGTGCTGCGCGAGCTGAGCGAACAGGAAATCGACTGGAAGTCGCGCGGCACGGATGTCTATCGGCAGCTTGCGGTCGACGCCCGGACCAAGCTGGCCCCGGCGCAGCCGCTGGCAGAGGTAGAGGCGGGGCGCCGCCGCGTGACCGCGCCCGAATACGACCCGCTGGTGGTCGAGCGCGCGGCGCTTAGCGGACGGCCTTGACCCCTTCTAGGATCAGGGTCGTCGCCATGTGGGCGTAATCCCTGCGGCTGATCTTGCCGCCGTCGCGGAACCACATGTAGACCCAGTTCATCATGCCGAACAGCGACATGGTGACCGGCATCAGCAACGGCCGGTCCGGCTTGTCGAGCTGCGGGTGGATCTCGTTCAGCACCACTGAAAAATGCTTGACGATCTGCCGTTCCAGTCCGGTGATCAGCGCCCGCTGCTCGTCGGACAGCGCCTCGCCAGCGTTAAGCTGCACCTTGTGCTGATCGTCCGCGCCCTCATAGGCCAGCAGCACCGCAGTCACCATTTTTTCAAGCCGCTCTCTGGGTGGCAGCGAGGCGTCGTCGGCCTCGGCCAGTTCGGCTTCTAGATCTGTGAGATGGGCATAGATGATCGAGAAGATCAGTTCGTTCTTGGACGGG
>JAGRHW010000687.1 GCA_020444765.1 Gammaproteobacteria bacterium
CCTGGCTGCCCGAGGAAGAGGAGATGGCCTGGCTGTCGGAGAAATATCCCAACAGCTTCGACAAGCTCTACCGGCCGCGCTACGAGCAGTGGCGCAAGATGGACGAGGCCGGAAACCGGTTCTACAACAACGCTCTGCCGCAGCTGTGCAACTGCTGCCAGATCCCGATGGCCTATACCGAGCCCGGCGATCCGACCACGATCTGCTACCGCGAGAGCACCTACAAGGGCGAGCGGTACCACTTCTGCTCGGACGGCTGCAAAGACATCTTCGACAACGAGCCGGAGAAGTTTTCGCAATCCTGGCTGCCGGTGCACCAGATCTTCCAGGGCAATTGCGGCGGGGCCGATCTGGGCGACGTGCTCAAGTGGTACCGGATCAACGTCGGCGCCGACAACATGGACCAGAACGTCTCGCCCGAGCAGGCGCTCTGGAACAAGTGGCAGGCGGACCGCGGCAAGGTCGCGGCCGAATAGCCCCGCGTCTCTGCGGTTTCAGCACAGCACTTCCGCCCGGGTCGGACCGGGCGGAGCGACCCGCCGCCCGCGCGGCACCCGAGACATCCAAGGAGGAGACAATGGGCGTTATTGCGCTTGATCCCGACTATGCCAGCAAGGTCGACATCGCCGACAAGCTGGAAAACTTCCACGGCAACCAGCTGGTCTACAT
>JAGRHW010000688.1 GCA_020444765.1 Gammaproteobacteria bacterium
TGCCGCCGCGAAGATACCAGGCGCCATGCGCAATTCGTCCATCCTTGTGCTGATCGCCAAGAAGCGATTCCCTGACCTCTACGGCGACCCAGCCGAGCCCGGCAACAAGTTGCCGCCGCGCGACGTGACACCTTCCCGGCACCCTTTCGCCGCAGCGAAAGAGCAGCAGCAGGTGATCGAGGGGTATGCCGAGGAAGTCACGGACGACGACGCCGCGGCGCTGCGCGAGGAACTGGAAGCCTTGCGGCGGCGGCACGAGTTGAAGTAGATCAAGGATATCGGGGTATAGCGCAGTCTGGCAGCGCGACGGCTTTGGGTGCCGTAGGTCGCAGGTTCGAATCCTGCTGCCCCGACCAAATTCCTTTTCCGCCGCACCTTCGCAAATTTCCGTGTTATTGGTCTGACCATGCTTAACACCAGCAAAGGACGATGAGCCATGAACTTCCCCCCTGACGCATCCCGCGTATCCACTTCGCTGGCCGTTACCAGCACCAGCGACACCCAGACCTTTACCTATCCGACCGGCACTGGCCCGGCAGACTTCGGCGCCGCAGGCGACCACAAGATCACCGGCACACCGTTCACCGAATTGTGCTCGCTCCTGGGCCACATCACCGTGACCTTCGGCGCCACCGGCATCACCGTGGTCAACAATACCGAGCGCACCT
>JAGRHW010000689.1 GCA_020444765.1 Gammaproteobacteria bacterium
GTCGCCGTCGGCGTCGTCGTCGGCTTCCCGCTGCTCACCGCGCTCGCCTTGCAGCACATCACGGCGTCGCATTCGACCGTGTTCATCGGCCTGTTGCCGCTGGCGACAGCGATCTTCGGCGTGCTGCGCGGCGGGGAGCGCCCGAGTCCCGCCTTCTGGCTGTTTGCCTGCCTCGGCAGCGCACTTGTAGCGGGTTTCGCCCTGCTGCAGGGCGGCGGCGCCTCGCTGACCGGCGACCTTCTGATGATCGCCGCCATCGTGCTCTGCGGCCTCGGCTACGCGGAAGGCGCGGCGCTGTCGCGCCGGCTCGGCGGCTGGCAGGTGATCTCCTGGGCGCTGATCCTCGCCTTGCCGGTCATGGGCGTCCTCGCGGTCGTCACTCTGCCGGACGCCTGGGCCGGGATCGGCGCGCCGGCCTGGATCGGGCTTGCCTATGTCTCGGTCTTCTCCATGCTGATCGGCTTCGTGTTCTGGTACCGCGGGCTGGCGCTCGGCGGTATTGCCGGCGTCGGCCAATTGCAGCTTCTGCAGCCGTTCTTCAGCCTGGTGCTGGCGGGCCTGCTGCTCGGCGAGCACATCGCTCTGTCGATGATCGTCGTGACGGCGCTGGTGGTGTGTTGCGTCGCCGGCGCCCGGCGCTTCGCATAGCGCCGGCTGTTC
>JAGRHW010000068.1 GCA_020444765.1 Gammaproteobacteria bacterium
CGCCATTGAGTACTTTGAAAGCCTGGAAGCACGCTACCCGTTTGGCGAATACACGCAGCAGGCGCAGCTCGATATCGCCTACGCCTATCTCAAGCAGGATGAGTTCGACAACGCCATCGCCGCCGCCGACCAGTTTATCAAGCTGCATCCGCGCAGCCCGGCCGTGGCCTACGCCTATTATCTCAAGGGCCTGAGCAATTTCTCGCGCGGCCAATCGACTATGGAACGGCTGTTTCCCCGCGATATGTCACGGGTTGATCAAAGCTGGCTGCGCAGCGCCTTTGCCGACTTCGATACACTGATCCGCCGCTACCCGAACAGCAAATACGTCGATGACGCCAAACAACGGATGGTCTTTTTGCGCAGTGAAATGGCTCATCACGAGCTGATCACCGCCGAATATTACTATGTTCGCGGCGCCATGGTCGCGGCCATCAACCGCGCCCAATATCTGCTCGACCATTACGACAAAACGCCTTATACCGCCGATGCGCTGGCGGTCATGGCCAAAGCCTATCAGGCCATGGGCAAGGACGAGCTGGCCTCGAAAACGCTGGATCTTCTTGCGCAAAATGATCCGGAACACGAGGCCTTGCAGCCGGAAAAGAGTTTACTGGAAAAAGTTCTGGACTAAGAGCCTGTCTGGACAGGCTCAGTTAACGCTTAATATATCCACGTTTACCACCACGGCGCGCTGCCGCGCCGCTCAGCCCGTAATTGCACCGATCCTGGTGCAATATTTGCTGGATCTCAGGCGAATATTCACCGATAACCGCTACCAACCGGATCGCCATGCGACCGGTTGCCAGCGGCATGAGCATGAACCCACAACAAACCTTGACGCAGCAAGACGGTCTCGGACCGCCCAGACAGCAACAGACCGCGGACTG
This sequence comes from Gammaproteobacteria bacterium, assembly GCA_020444765.1. Next base: position 891 of record JAGRHW010000068.1, read on the forward strand.
GTATGCCCTGCGTTTGCTCAGCAACTACCGGCTGTTTTTGCTGATCTGTATCACCGCCCTGTTCTATCTCAATCCACACCCGACGGTACTGGGCCAGAAAGACTCGTCGTTGTTTCACGGCACTCTGATCAGCTATCTGGTCGCCGCCGTCATGTTCAATCACTTGATCCGGATTGAAAAACCCGACCCGGACACGCAATTTTATCTGCAAGCCTATATCGACATCATTTGCATTACGCTGATGATGTACGCGAGCGGCGGAATTCAAAGCGGATTCGGCATTTTGCTGGTCGCCAATATCGCCATCATCGGTATTTTTACCCCGGCCCGGTATACGTTTTTATTCGCCGCCATCGCCACCACGGCGGTGATGACGCAGGAAATCTATACCAATATTTCCTCAAGCACCGCCAATACCAGCCTGATTAAAACCGGCTTGACGGGCATGGCCTTGTTTGCCGTGGCCTACATAACGTCGGTGGTCATTCAGCGGCGGTTTCCCTATCAGGGAGAAGAGGAGCGGCTGCGCAAAGATATATTCCGTGCCGTAGAACTGAATCAACGCATCATCCAGCAAATGGACTCGGGCATCATCGTCATCGACGAACAATGGCAGGTAAAGCTGATCAACGACAGCGCGGCCTTGTTACTCGGTCTTGAACAATCGCCACGAAAAAAAGTCCTGTCAGAACTCAGCCCGCAACTGCAAACCGCTTTTTTGGAATGGAAGCGCTCACCACTTGCCGGCGTCAAAGCGTTTAAAAATCCGCGCAGCGATAACGAGCTGCTGCCCCACTTCAGTCCGCTTGGCAATCATGGCACCCTGATCAGCCTTGAGGATTACGGCCAGATTGCCCAGCAGGTCCAGCAACTCAAACTGGCGTCGCTCGGCGGCTTGACCGCCAGCATCGCTCATGAAATCCGCAACCCGCTGGCGGCCATCAGCAACGCGGTTCAACTGGTGAACGAAAACGAAACCATCGGGGCCGAAGACCGGCACCTGCTTGATATCGCCGAACGTCACTGCCAGCGCATTAACCATATTATCGAAGACATACTGCAACTGTCGCGCCGCGAGAAAAACAACCCGCAGGATATCGAAGTCGCCAGTTTCGTCAGTGAATTCGCCCATCGCTTTAAAGAGCAACAGCCCGGTAAAGGGGTTTGTATTACCAGCGAGAGCATGCCGGGAATTCATATTGAATTCGATCGCTCGCATCTGGAGCAGATTCTGACCAACCTCTGTCTGAATGCGATAACCCACAACCCCGAAAAAGCCGATCTGCACATCATTCTGCGTAGCGGTATAAGCGAACCGCGCCATCTGCCGTTTATCGAAATCGCTGACAATGGCAAGGGAATTGAAAAGAAAACCGGCAGTGACATATTCGAGCCTTTTTACACGACCACGCATAATGGCACGGGGCTTGGACTGTTTATCATTCGTGAACTTTGCGAAATCAACAATGCGCAGATCAATCTGATGCCCGCAGAGCGAGGCGCCTGCTTCAGAATACAGATCGGCAGAACGGCCGGAACACACTAGTGTCAGCACAAACCGCATTAATTATCGACGATGAACCGGATATCCGCGAATTGGTGTCCATCACCATATCGCGCCTGGGACTGGAATGCCACACCGCCGCCAACCTCAGTGATGCGCGCAATGTGCTGGAAAACTATCCGGTCGACATCTGCCTGACCGATATGCGGCTGCCGGACGGCAACGGCGTGGATTTCGTCTCTTATATGCAAGAGCGCTACCCGGATATTCCGGTTGCCGTGATCACCGCGCACGGCAATATGGATGCGGCCGTAACAGCCATGAAAAACGGGGCATTTGATTTCGTCTCCAAACCGGTCGACTTAAAACTGCTGCGTAAGCTGATCGAATCATCCGCCAAAACATCTAGCAAGGTAAAAGCCGAACAGAAACCAACCTGCACCACACCTGTAAAAGCAAAGCCTGGAAACAATACTCCCGGTAATCGATTGCTTGGCAATTCCGCCCCAATGCAGGAGCTTAAGGGGATGATTGTGAAACTGTCGCGCAGTCAGGCTCCGGTGGTTATCAGCGGCGAATCCGGCACCGGTAAGGAGCTGGTTGCCAGGCTGATACACGAATCCGGACCACGAGCGGACAAACCCTTTATTCCCGTCAACTGTGGCGCAATCCCGTCCGAACTGATGGAAAGCGAATTCTTCGGACACAAAAAAGGCAGCTTTACCGGCGCAACTGAAGACAAAATCGGCTTATTCCAGGCTGCCGAGGATGGCACGCTGTTTCTCGACGAAGTCGCGGAACTGCCTTTATTCATGCAAGTCAAGCTGTTGCGCGTCATCCAGGAAAAAGCCGTGAAACCCGTAGGCGAGAACCGGGAAATCCCGATCAACGTTCGTATTCTCAGCGCGAGCTATAAAGACCTCGTTAAAGAAGTTGAAGAATCACGCTTTCGACACGACCTGTATTACCGATTGAATGTGATCGGCATCAGGGTGCCGCCCTTGCGTGACAGACCGGAGGATATCCCGGAACTGGCGACCAGCATCCTGCAAAAAATAGCGGAGGAAACCGGCCAGGCCGAGGCCTTTCCCATCTCCGAGGAAGCCATGGAAAAACTACGCAAACACCCCTTCAAGGGAAACGTACGAGAGCTGGAAAACATTCTGGAACGTGCAGTCACGCTCGCCGATGGAGACTGCTTGCTGCGGGCGGATTTAATGTTGCCTACTCCTTCTGAGACGAATGAAAACGAAACAAAACCGGAAATTCTTTCTGAAACCAGTTTAAAAGAACTTGAAACGGAAAAAATTCTCGAAGCACTGGACAAAACGCAATGGAATCGCAAGCAAGCCGCAAAAAAGCTCGGCCTCAGTTATCGACAGCTTCGTTACCGATTGCAGAAGATTCATCCAGACAGTGACTAGGTCGTCTGGTGCGAGGGAATTCACATTTCGGAATGAAATGTGCAAGGTAATACTTAATTTAACGGCAATTCAACCTAATACGAATGCTGCGATCCCGCTTTGTTATGTCCAGCGATTTCCGCAGTTACCGCGCGGGCTGGAATGGCCACCATAAGACAATAAGATTGGTAACGAGAATGAAAAAATTTATTCCGAAAGTCGCGATACTCTCTGTCATAGCGCTATCTTTGTCGGCGTGCGATCCACAGAAGATGGATACTACAAACCTTGCCGCCGCAAGTGGCTCTACGCAGTCCTCCAGTGGCGGATATGGTGTGTTCGAGCTTGTATCCGATGACTTCACCGATGGATCTATTAACTCTGCCGGAATTACTATGACATTTGGGCAGGCTGACGGTGACGGTAGTTACGCCAATCCTATTACTTTCGGCCTTGCACGTATCTATTCTATCGGGTGGTCCACCAGTGCGACGACCGAAAGCGCTGTAAAGATAGATTTATTCGATGTAAACAATCCGGATATGACTGAAACGATAGCAAATCTGGACTGCGACTCCGATGGTTGCAATCAACAGTCGGTGGAGTGTTATTTCAATTTGGTGGGAACGGCACAGAGTATGTTCTGCAAAAAAGAAGACTCGGTAGTTGGCGGTTCCGGATTAAATGACATACTCAGTAAGTTCAATCTGGAGGTGGCCAACCTGCCCTACACACTGGGCTTGAGCATAAGCCTTTGCAACGCAACTCAAACCGCCTGCGACAAAGCAACTATTGCTTATCTCAGCCTGAGTGAAGGTGAACAGGTACCGATTAGAGATTCGGGGTTTCGAGACTTGACAGAAAAACCATCTCTAAATGACAACAGGTGACACATTTGTCACTTGCTTGGTAACTCCACTTGAAGCCACAAACAGCTAAATACCATAAACATCTGAAATATCTCGAAAATTTCGATCATGAAGATTTTGGCACATCAAATGCTCCTCAATTCCTAGCCGAGGTTGTCTTTTACAAGTGTGGCAGCCGATCGCTGACTCTATATAGAACATTTTAATTTTTCTGGAGAAAATTAGACATGATGAAGCAAAAAGCACAAAAAGGTTTTACATTGATCGAACTGATGATCGTTATCGCGATTATCGGTATTCTGGCAGCAGTGGCCGTACCGCAATACCAGGATTACATTTCACGTTCTCAAATCGCTCGGGCTTTCGGTGAGATTTCGGCTATGAAAACCGCGGTTGAAGAGGAATTGATGAGAGGTTCTGATCCGTCAGTCACCGGTATGCCCGCTCTCGGCTGGACTAATTCCAACCTTATGGGCGCAGCGCCTGCAATTACTGTCAACAACGCTGGAGTAGGTGCAATTACTGCCACTTTGAACGGCAATGTCAGCTCCGCAATTAACGGTACAACTGTAGCAATCGCGCGCGATGCCGCAGGTGTATGGACTTGTACTGTTAAAGGTGCAGGCGGAGCCTTCAAAAACTCCTTCAAACCAGCTGGTTGTCTGTAACATTTCAGTTGGATAAACAAGAACCCCTACCGGCCACGGTGGGGGTTTCTTTGCATAATACAACTGAAAAACCATCTGATGAAACATAGTCGATTATATCAACGCGGCTTTACCATCATAGAGCTCATGATTACTGTGGTGATTGTCGGTGTGATTTCCGCAATTGCTCTACCGATGTACGTCAACTATATCGCTCAAGCCCAGGTTAGCCGCGTCCACGGTGAAATCTCCAACTACAAACGGGCTATCGAGGGCAAGTTGTTGCAAAATGACATAGCCAACATTCCAACCAATCCGCAAGACGAACTGGGCTATACCGATTCGAACCTGTCAACGGTCGTGTTCGGAACCTTTATCGATGAACCAAACAGCACGATCACCGCTACAATGGACGGTGAAACCTACAGTGGCATCCGCGGAACAGGAATTCAATTGAAACGACAGATGGATGGCTCTTGGATTTGCACTGTCACCGGTGTCGGTGGCGGCTGGTCTGACAGATTCAAACCAGCTAATTGTCTTTAAAATCTACGCCCTTTCTTTCGAATATTATTACAAGCAGTAGATTCGGATTGAAAACACAAACAACAACAGGAAGGGTTGTCTAGAAAATAATTGTTTCAAAGCCATCCTGATACAAGGATGCTCCGTATTTACAAACACTTGCATCCTTTATGCTTCAGGCATCTCAAAGCTTGCCGATAAAATCTCTGTACTCCAATCCACAAAACTTGCGGAATCGACAAAATGCAGTCTAATAATACTGTTTCAATTGACAAGTCAGGAGCCTCTTCTCCACTTTCGGGTCTATCGAAAAGACTCGTCAAAGACGGTCTGATCAGCGAAAAAGACGCACTGGATGCGGTTTCCGAGGCGAAAGACAGCCAAACCCCCCTGGTAAAATACTTTGTCAATAACCTGAACCTGTCGGAAAGTCTGGTCGCTGTATCTCTGGGCAGGGAGTTCGGTATTCCCGTGTTCGACGTGAGCCGGATTAATCCCGACTCAATTCCGAAAAATCTGGCCAAGGAAGAACTTGTCAGCAAACATCATGCTTTACCTATCAGCGTAAAGGGTTCCCAGCTTTACGTCGCGCTGTCCGACCCGACAAATACTGCAGCGCTCGATGCCTTTAAGTTTTCATCCGGAATGCGCGTAGAAGCGGTACTGGCCGAAGAGATAAAACTGGAACAACTGATTCGAACCGTACTGGATAGCCAGAGTAACAGTCTGGGCGAAGACCTGGATGCAAGCTTTGACAATATCGACGTGGGAGATGATACCGACCTTGAAGAGGACGACGACAAATCGGATGTCGACGACACCCCAGTTGTGCGCTTCGTCAATAAGGTGCTGTTGGACGGCATCAAGCGCGGCGCGTCGGATATTCATATCGAACCCTACGAGAAAGTCTTTCGAGTACGTTTTCGTATTGACGGTATCCTGCAGGAAGTTGCATCGCCGCCACTGAACATGGCCGAGCGTATTACCGCGCGTTTGAAGGTCATGTCGCGGATGGATATTTCCGAGCGGCGCGTACCGCAGGACGGACGTATCAAGCTCAAACTGTCGAAAACACGGGCTATCGATTTTCGTGTCAATACATGTCCGACACTGTTCGGTGAAAAAACCGTATTGCGGATACTCGACCCCAGCAGCGCACAGCTTGGTATAGATGCGCTCGGTTACGAGCCCGAGCAGAAAGATCTGTACATGAAGGCGCTTGCCAATCCTTACGGCATGATCCTGGTTACCGGCCCGACTGGAAGTGGTAAAACCGTATCGCTTTATACCGGCTTGAATATACTTAATAAACCGGATACCAATATTTCGACAGCGGAAGATCCGGCCGAGATCAACCTGGCGGGCATCAACCAGGTCAACGTCAACCCGAAAGCAGGCCTGACCTTTGCCGAGGCACTCAAGTCCTTCCTGCGTCAGGATCCGGACGTTATCATGGTCGGTGAGATTCGTGACCTGGAAACCGGCAGTATCGCCATCAAGGCGGCTCAAACCGGTCACCTGGTTCTGTCCACTCTGCACACCAATGACGCGCCGCAAACTCTGTCGCGCCTGGTGAATATGGGCATACCGCCGTTTAATATTGCAAGCGCGGTAACCTTGATCATCGCCCAGCGTCTTGGCCGCCGTTTGTGCGAACACTGCAAGACTGAAAATGACATACCACGGGAAGCGCTTCTTGAAGAGGGCTTCAAAGAGCATCAGCTCGATGACCTGAAAGTCTATAAAGCGGTCGGCTGCAGCAAGTGTAATGAAGGCTATAAAGGCCGTGTCGGTATCTACCAGGTTATGCCTATTTCGGAGGCCATAGCACGTGTGGTCATGGAGGGCGGTAACGCGATGGATGTTGCCGATCAGGCCAAAAAAGAGAACATCCCTGACCTTCGTGCATCAGCTCTGAAAAAAGTAGCGCAGGGCGTCTTGAGTCTCGAAGAAGCCAACCGTGTAACCAAGGATTAACGAACAATGTCCCAAGCCACACCTGCAACAGCTGCCAACCGAGAAACCCAACGCACCCTGTACGAATGGGAAGGCACTGACAAAAAAGGCAGCAAGATCCGCGGTACCATGTCGGCACAGAGTGTCGACCTGATCAAGGCCAAGTTACGTCGTCAGGGCATACTGCCGACCAAGATCAAAAAACAGTCGAAAAAGAAGGGGGGGGGTGAAAAAATCAATGCCGGTGATATTGCAATCTTTGCTCGTCAATTGACGACCATGATGCAATCCGGCATACCGATGGTTCAGTCGCTGGAAATCGTTGCTCAGGGTCTTGAGAAAAAATCAATGCGCGATATGGTCTTTGCGATCAAAGCCGATGTTGAGTCCGGTAGTAATTTTGCGTCTGCGTTGACGAAATTTCCTGATCAATTTGATGACTTGTTTTGCAGCCTTGTTGACGCCGGTGAACAGTCTGGAACACTGGACACACTGTTAAACGAAATCGCAAACTACAAGGAAAAAACGGAAGCGCTGCGTAAAAAGATCAAAAAAGCAATGACATACCCAATATCCGTATTGGTCATAGCTTCCATAGTAACGGGTATTTTGCTAATTTTCGTGGTACCGCAATTTGAAACACTATTTAAAAGTGTAGGTTCTGACCTCCCGGCGTTCACCAAATTCGTTGTCACCCTTTCCGAGGGTATGCAAAAATGGTGGTATGTTGTGATTATAGGCGTTGGACTGATTGTCTATTCATTCAAGAAGGCTCGTAAGGTTTCCAAACCGTTTAACCGCTTAATAGATCAAATCTCGCTGAAGCTTCCGGTTTTCGGACCAATTATGATTAAAGCGGCTACCGCACGGTTTTCCAGAACACTGTCCACCATGTCACGCGCCGGTGTGCCCATAGTTGAAGCTATGGAAAATGTTGCAGGAACAGCAGGCAACGAGATCTTCAAGGAAGCGATACTGAAAATGAAAGACGAGGCCGCAACCGGCCAAAGGTTGCAGATCTCCATCGCGCAGTCCGGCCTGTTCTCGACCATGGTCATTCAGATGGTCGCTATTGGCGAAGAAGCCGGTTCGATCGACGAAATGCTCGGCAAGGTCGCGGAATTCTATGAAGGCGAAGTCGATAACGACGTCGACGCGCTGACGAGTCTGATGGAACCCATAATCATGGCGTTCCTCGGTATCGTAATCGGTGGCCTCGTGCTTGCAATGTATCTGCCTATCTTTAAGATGGGAGAAGCTTTCTAGAAAAGCTGCACGGGATTTTCAATGTCAGCCACGCTTGATTTATTGCAGGCCAATACGTTTTTGTTCCTGGCTATCGTAGCCTTGTTCAGCCTGTTTGTCGGCAGCTTTCTGAATGTCGTCATTTATCGGCTGCCGATCATGATGGAAAACAGCTGGCGGCGTGAGTGCCGCGAGCTTTTGGACCACGAGCCAGGCAATGATTCACAAGCGGAAACCACGTTTAATCTGATGGTGCCCCGCTCGCGTTGTCCGTCCTGCGGCCAGTTAATCAACGCCTGGCAGAATATACCGGTCATCAGTTATATTCTGCTGCGCGGGAAATGCGGTAACTGCGGCACGCCGATTTCCATTCAATACCCTATCATCGAGATAGTCACCAGCATTTTGTGCGTGTTGGTGGCGTTGAAATTTGGCGTCAGTATTCAGACGCTTGCCGGGATTATCATTACCTGGTCGCTGATCACTCTAACGGTTATAGACTTCAGGCACACGCTGCTGCCGGATGATATTACACTGCCGGTTTTATGGCTGGGTCTTATTGCAAGCCTACTTCCGGTCTTTGTCAGCCCGTCGGAAGCAATTGTCGGCGCGGCTGTCGGTTACCTCTCGCTCTGGAGCATCTACTGGCTCTTCAAGCTTGTTACCGGCAAGGAAGGCATGGGCTATGGCGACTTCAAACTGCTCGCATTGTTCGGCGCCTGGTTCGGCTGGACGTCGATTCCGGTCATCGTCTTACTTTCCTCGGTGGTCGGCGCCATCGTCGGCATCAGCCTGATCATGGTCAAGGGCCGTGACCGCAATATCCCTATTCCATTCGGACCCTATCTCGCCGCTGCCGGATGGATTTACATGGTGTATGGCGAAGCGTTGAAGGCTGTTTATTACTAGGCAGATTGCTCTTCACCGTGCCCGTCATTCCCGTCAACGAACGGGAATCCATGATGTTTCAATCTCCAATCCTGCTTATCTACTGCACCGGTGGTTCAGTCGCCTTTGTTTTTTTGACTTCGGTTGCTGGATTCCCGCCTAAAGACTGCGGGAATGACGGAGCATGTACTACCTTGCGGGAATGACGGAGCATGTACTACCTTGCGGGAGTAACGGGGTATGTACTACCTTTCGAGGTTAGCAGTGGCAGGGGCACACCTGGTTCGTCATTCCCGTCAATGAACGGGAATCCATGAGGCTTCAATCTCTAATCATGCTTATCTACTGCACCGGTGGTTCAGTCGCCTCTGCTTTTTTGACTTGGGTTGCTGGATTCCCCCTGAACACTGTGGGAATGGCGATGGCAAGATGGTGCAATGCACCTGACCCTTTCAGTTAACTCCTGCAACAAAAATTCAACTTTACAAAAAGGCCTGATCCACACTTTGGCGTATAATCCCGTTATAGCCTACGCGGAATATTTAAATGCTGAAAATCGCCCTGACCGGTGGTATTGCAAGCGGTAAAACAACGGTATCGGACGAGTTCGCCAAACTCGGCGTTCCGGTTGCCGATGCGGATGTGATTGCGCGTGAGGTGGTCGAACCGGGTAGCGAGGCGCTAGCGGCGCTGGAAGAGCTGTTCGGCAGAGATGTCATCGCACAGGATGGCTCGCTGGATCGCGGCGCCTTGCGAAAAATTATCTTCTCCGACAAGGAAAAAAAACGCCAGGTCGAGGCAATTCTGCATCCTGCAATCCACGATCGCGCGACATCATTATTTACATACTTCGAGCAGCAAGGTGCTAAATATTGTATTTATGTTATCCCTTTATTACTCGAAACCGGTCAGACGGAACGCTTCGACCGCATACTGGTTATCGACAGTCTGCCAGAAACACAAATTCTGCGCGTTATGGCGCGGGATTCCGTAACGCGGGAGCACGCGCTGGCCATTCTTGACGCTCAGGCCAACCGCCATGTCAGATTGGCGATAGCGCACGATGTCATCATGAACACCGGCTCGATTGACGACCTGACTGCGCAGGTCAGAGAGCTTCATTTAAGCTACCTGGAAATAGCCAGACAATCTTCGGAACAATCATGACCGTTTTTGAACAACCATTAAACGAACGGATACGCGCATTTATGCGCTTGCAACAACTTTTCGTACGTCTCGATCATCACCTGAACGGCCTTTCCCGGTGTGACATCCAGGCCTCCATTGGCGTGTTACTCGACGCCTATGACCTGACCAGCCGCAGCAACCTCAAAACCGAGGTGCTCAAGGAACTCGAGCGCCATAACCCGCCGGACGCCAAGCGCGCCGAGGATGAGGAAGAAACCAAAGTTCAGTTTCAGCTGACGCGGGAAAACATACAATTGTTGCGCAATGAGCTGCACGCCCAGCCTGTTCGCTCATATCAGCAGTTGCAAAATAATGAGTTTCTCAACAGCGTCAAGCAGCGCTGCGGCATTTCCGGCACCGGCAGCACCAATGATTTACCGCTTTATCATTTCTGGCTGGACCGGGACGTTATCGAATGCAGAAATACAATCATAGAATGGATGGAGCCGTACAAGCATTTACGGGAAGCAATCGACCTCATTCTGGAAAACATCCGCAGAAACGGCAAGTTTCAGGAAATCACCGCGGAGCGCGGATTTTATCAGAGCAGTTTGCGCAGTGAAAAATCACTCCAACTGGTACGGGTGGAGATTCCCGAACATGCGGATATTTTTCCGGAAATCAGCGCCGGCATACATCGCATCACGATCCGCTTTATGAAATATGTCTCGGCCAATGAGAAGCCGGCTCAAAGCCTGGAAGATATTAATTTCAGGATTGCGTTTTGTGAACTTTGACGATACTCAGAGCGACCGATCTACCAGCAAATCGATTATCGCTTTGTTGGCTTCGGGAAACTCATAGTCTCTGATCCTGTCGATACCGACCCAGCGTACTTCCTGCCCTTCCAGCCCCTGCGGCACACCGTCAAAGTCAGTAACTGACCAGAAATCGAGCAAGACCGATTTATCAGGATAATCGTGCTGAATCTTTACCAGAGGCTCACAGCGCGTTATCGCAATATCTATCTCTTCGACTAACTCACGGTGCAAAGCCAAAGCGGGGGTTTCACCCGCCTCCAGCTTGCCGCCGGGAAACTCCCATAATCCGCCCTGGTGGAGATGACGCGGGCGGCGGGCAAGGAGAATCTGTTTTTGATCACGGCTATAGATGACGGCCGCGACGACATAAAGTCGTGGCACGCTGGCAGGTCGCTGATCAGCTTCGGTAGTCGGCATTGATGCGCACATAGTCACTGGACAGATCACAGGTCCAGACCGTGCTCGAAGCCTGCCCCCTGCCAAGCGCTATATTGACGGTGATTTCCTGCCGGTTCATCACCATCTGTCCGAGTTCCTCGGTGTAGGTGTTGGCCGGCTCACCGCCGATCACGATATCGACTTCATCAAGACTGATATCCA
>JAGRHW010000690.1 GCA_020444765.1 Gammaproteobacteria bacterium
GTGCAGGTTCCCGAGCGTGTTGTCGGCTACGTTCAGGTTGGGATGCCGGCCTGGCAGCATGGAATTCGGACTGGCGATGAAATTCTCGAAATCAATGATCGCGAAATTCACGACTTCTCTGATGTGATGGTGGCAACTGCGCTGTCTCGCGGCGATCTGGTGATTCGTGTTCGGCATCCGGATGGTGAAGAACTCACCACGACCGTTCAGCCCGAGAAGACGTCCACGCGAAAGATTGGTGTGGGCTATGGGCTGGGACTGCAGGTCCCGGAATCGCCGGATATCACCAAGTTTCCCGTCACTGCGCCCGGAACGGCCGCTGCGAGGGCGGGCTTCGAGCAGCTGGATCAGATTATTGCTGTGAACAAAACGCCTGTTGCGACTTACTCCGCCCTGTTGGCCGAATTGTCTCGACATGCTGCGGAATCGGTGAACGTGACCGTCATTCGCAAAGGAGCGGAGCAAGATCTCCTGCTGGGCGCTGAAAAGGGAGTGGAGCTGGGATTTCGAGTCTCGATGGGCAAAGTGCAGGCCATTCAGAATGGTGGTCCGGCCGCCGAAGCGGGGATACTGCCTGACGATCGCATCAACAAGATTGATGGCCTCGATGTGGAGAAGGATCTCGATCCGTTTCGTCTGACGGAATACTTCAGTCAGA
>JAGRHW010000691.1 GCA_020444765.1 Gammaproteobacteria bacterium
TCGCCATAGTCGCTACTCGTGGATCGTTCCGCCGGCCGCCAGTAGTGCGGCCCTAGCGCCTTGTGTCAGCGCCAAACCGCGCAAGGTCAGCGGCTTATCCACTGTTCCGGAAAAAATGACCTTGGCTTGCCTAGCAAAAACCGGCACGAGATTAGCCACCTTAAGCGCCGCCAGATCGATCACCTCAGCGGTCACCTTGGCAAGATCACGCAGCCGCACTTCGGCGGTATATTGGGCAGTCATTGAGCGGAAACCGCGCTTGGGAAGCCGCCGCTGCAAAGGCATCTGGCCGCCCTCGAAACCGACCTTATGGTAGCCCCCGGCCCGAGCATGCTGCCCCTTGTGACCGCGGCCACCGGTCTTGCCGAGCCCGGAACCGATACCACGCCCAAGCCGCTGCTTGTCAGGCCGGCTGCCGGGCGCCGGCTTGAGAGTATTAAGTCGCATGGTTTCAGGTCTCCTCGACTTTCAGCAGATAGGAAACTTTGCGGATCATACCGCGGTTCTCCGGTGTATCGATGACCACCGAACTCCCGTGCAACCGCCGTAGCCCCAGCCCGCGCACGCAGGCCTTATGCGCGGCCAAACGGCCATGCATGCTCTTGACTAAAGTGACTTTCAGCTTGTCGGCCATGTCCCTCAACTCCGGATTTC
>JAGRHW010000692.1 GCA_020444765.1 Gammaproteobacteria bacterium
CCCATGGCGCGGATCGCGTGCGGCGTCGGGCCGATGAACACCAGGCCGGCCTTGGCCACCGCCTCGGCAAAGCCGGCATTCTCGGACAGGAAGCCGAAGCCCGGGTGGATCGCCTCCGCGCCGGTGTCCTTGGCGGCCTGGAGGATGCGCTCCTGCACCAGATAGCTTTCCGCGGCCGTCGGCCCGCCGATCGCGACCGTCTCGTCCGCCAGTTCGACGGCCTTGGACCCCTTGTCCGCCTCCGAATAGACCACCACGGTTTGAATGCCGAGGCGGCGGGCCGTTTTGATGATGCGGACCGCGATCTCGCCGCGGTTGGCAATGAGGATTTTGGAGAACATGGGGGCTAGCGCCTTATGGATCTGACGGGTTTCAGCTTTGGTGCCATCCGGGCCGCCGCCGCTCCCTCAAGGCGAGGCCGCCGGGCGGCGTCGGCCGCGGCGGTTCGCAATGACGGGGCGGGGGTGGGGCAGGGCATTTCCGCACCGAGCCTCTAGAGCGGGATGTTGTCGTGTTTCTTCCATGGGTTTTGCAGCTGCTTGTTGCGCAGCATGCCCAACGCCTTGATCAGGCGCCGCCGCGTGTTGTGCGGCCGGGTCACGTCGTCGATATACCCGCGGGAGGACGCGACGAAGGGATTGGCGAACTT
>JAGRHW010000693.1 GCA_020444765.1 Gammaproteobacteria bacterium
AACCTGCGCGAGACCGGCGAATCCATCCTGCCCGGACTGGCCGCGCAGGAGGTGACGGCAGCCTATGCCGGGTTGCGTCCCGCGACCGAGGACAAGGGCTATCGCATCCGCGCCGATCTGGCGCGGGGGCTGGTGACGGTGGGGGGCATCCGCTCGACCGGGCTGTCGGCGGCGCTTGGGATCGCGCGCCATGTGGCGGGGCTGGTGGGTCGGGCGCCGAGAGAGCCGCAGCACTGGCCGCAGATGCCGATGCTTGCGCAGGCGGGGCCACGCGACTGGCAGGCGGCGGGCAATGGCGGCATCCTTTGCCATTGCGAGCTGGTGACCCGGCGCGAAATCGAGGCGGCGCTGAACGCCCCGGCCCCCGCCCGCTCGATCGCCGGGCTGAAACGGCGCACCCGCGTCACCATGGGCCGCTGCCAGGGTTTCGGCTGCACGGCGGCGCTGGCGAAACTGACCGAAGCACGCTTCACCCAGCCCATGACCTGCGGGGATAAGGATGGAGACTGACATCGCCATCATCGGCGCCGGCCCCGCCGGACTGGCCGCCGCCGCAGAGCTTGGCCGGCTGGGCGCAGGCCGCGTGACCGTGATCGAGCGCGAGCCGGTGCCCGGCGGCATCCCCCGCCATTGCGGGCATTCCCCCTT
>JAGRHW010000694.1 GCA_020444765.1 Gammaproteobacteria bacterium
CCAGCGGCTGACGGTTCGAGAGGCTGTGCTGCGCTTCAATCCGACGATTACCGCCGCCGAGTTGGACGATCTGGACGCGGCCCGGCACATTGCCGCGGGTTTGGGGCTGAAGGTACAACCCGAGCACGGATTAGGCCGGGTGCAGTTGGATATCTTCGAGCAGACCGTCGAGCATCAGTTGCGCGATCCGACTTTCATCACGGCCTATCCGACCGAAGTATCGCCGCTGGCCCGGCGCAACGACGCCGATCCCAGCATCACCGATCGTTTCGAGCTATTCGTGGGCGGGCGGGAAATCGCCAACGGTTTTTCCGAGTTGAACGATCCCGAGGATCAGGCGGACCGGTTTCGCCGACAGGTCGAAGCCAAGGCGGCCGGCGATCAGGAAGCCATGCACTACGACGCCGATTACATTCGGGCGCTGGAGTATGGCCTACCGCCGACGGCGGGGGAGGGTATCGGCATCGACCGGCTCGTCATGCTGTTTGCGGATGTGCCTTCGATCCGCGATGTGCTCCTGTTCCCGCACCTGCGGCCGGAATGATGCCGTCCAGACACCGTGCGCTCAGGCGTTCGCTTCTTCAAGAAGGACGCGCGGGAGCGGTGAATTGGCGACAGCGCTACGCATCGGCACGATATTAC
>JAGRHW010000695.1 GCA_020444765.1 Gammaproteobacteria bacterium
TTGCCGTCATGCACAACGAGCAGTTTTTTCTATTGCTCGTTCGCGGTGATCACACCCTAAATGAGATCAAGACGAGCAAACTGCCCTTCCTCAATCCCTTTCGCTTTGCCAGCGACGATGAAGTCGAACGCTTTCTGGGTTGCCGTCCCGGCTATATCGGCCCGGTGGGCATTGCCCATGATGTTCAGATCATCGCCGACCGTACGGTCGCGCAGATGAGCGACTTCGTCTGCGGCGCCAATGAGGCTGGCTTTCACCTGACTGGGGTAAATTGGGACCGTGACTTGCGCGAACCTAACTATGTTATTGATATCCGCAATGTCGTCGAGGGCGATCCCAGCCCGGATGGCATGGGCCCCCTTTCGATCTGCCGCGGAATCGAGGTTGGGCATATCTTCCAATTGCGAACAAAATATTCGGAAGCGATGAGGGCGTCCTTTCTAGATGAGTCCGGGCAGCCGCGTGCGATGGAAATGGGCTGCTACGGTATTGGCGTCACCCGCATCGTGGGCGCCGCCATTGAGCAAAATCATGACGATCGCGGCATCATTTTTCCTCGCGCCATCGCTCCATTCGAGGTCGCCATTGCTCCAATCGGGTATGGGAAAAGTCAGTCCGTGCAGAACGCCGCAAATACGCT
>JAGRHW010000696.1 GCA_020444765.1 Gammaproteobacteria bacterium
CGTCCACAAACTGCTGACCGGCCGACTCGATCGCTTTCCTACCATCCGGCAGGAAGGCGGCATCTCGGGGTTTCTTTCGCGTGACGAGAGCGAACACGACCAGTTCGGAGCCGGACACGCCAGCACCTCGATTTCAGCGGCGCTCGGCATGGCGGTGGCCCAGAAATACAAACCGAAGAACCAACGGGGTCGGGCCGTGGCCATCATCGGCGACGGAGCCCTCACCGGCGGTATGGCGTTCGAAGGGCTCAACAACGCCGGACACCTGAACCTGCCCTTCACGGTGGTTCTGAACGACAACGAGATGTCGATTTCGCCGAATGTCGGCGCGCTCAGCAAATATCTCGACAAAGTCCGCACCGACCGCACCTACAACAAAGCGAAGGATGAACTGGCGGCGATGACCGCCCGGCTCCCGCAAGGTGAGCTGCTGGTCGAACTCGGCAAGCGGATGAAGGACTCGCTCAAAGAGTTCGTCTATCACGCCATGATTTGGGAGGAGCTCGGCTTCACCTACATCGGCCCGATCGACGGTCACGATATCCGCGACATGGTCGATGCCTTCAAGCAGGCATCGCAGGTCGAAGGTCCCGTTTTCGTTCACGTCATTACCCAGAAGGGCAAGGGCTACG
>JAGRHW010000697.1 GCA_020444765.1 Gammaproteobacteria bacterium
CGGCTGATACGCGAGTGTCCGCCGCTGGCGCGTATCGACGCCCTGGAGCGCTCGGTCCCCGGCGAGGCGTTCGAGTCCGCGCCGGGCGGTTTTTCGATCGTGGCCAGTGACGGTGGTGACGTCCATACCGGCGTTGTTGCCGACGCGGCGACCTGCGCCGCGTGTCGGGAAGAGGTCCTGGATCCGACCAACCGGCGCTACCGCTACCCGTTCACGAACTGCACACACTGTGGTCCGCGACTCAGCATCGTGCATCGCATTCCCTACGACCGCGCCAACACCAGCATGGCTGCCTTTCCGATGTGTCCGGCCTGTGAAAGTGAATACGCGGACCCTGCGGACCGGCGCTTTCATGCGCAGCCGAATGCCTGTGCCGTGTGTGGGCCGCGGGTATGGCTGGAGGATGCACACGGTGCTCCGGCAAGAGTCGACGCCGCCGAGGATGCCATCGCGACCGCAAGCCGCCTGTTGCGACAGGGCAGGGTCGTCGCGATCAAGGGCATCGGCGGTTTCCACCTCGCATGTGACGCGTGCAATGCGGATGCGGTCGCAAGCCTGCGTCAGCGCAAGCGGCGCTATCGCAAGCCGTTTGCGCTGATGGCGCGCGATCTCGAGGCAATCGAACGCTATT
>JAGRHW010000698.1 GCA_020444765.1 Gammaproteobacteria bacterium
CTTGTCGTGTCATGCCCTGCCCCGCCCCGCTCGAACGCGAGGATTTGGTCATCCGTGGGCTGCTTCGGCTTCGGAGCCGCCGAAAATGTCTTCTTCGACATACCGCTCAATCTCTTTCGTTAGTTGGTTGATCTCGCGGGCCGCATTGCTATCGCCAGCCCACTCGAAAATCGTTTGCCCCATGGTCATACCTTCAGCGAAGGCCACCCGTTGCTCGATCTCACTTGCTAGGATTGGCAAACCCGCCTCGGCAGCCATGTTGCGAATATCTCGCCCTATGACAGTTTTCCCTATTTTGCGGGAAACCACAAACCCACATTTGAGGGAAGGCTTGAATTCCTGCGCTTCTTTGACTTGACGCACTGTCAGGTCAGATGCCCACGTCGAGAGACCGGACGGTTCGATGGGCAACGCCACAAAGTCCGATGCAACAATACAAGATCGGGCAATCTCCTCCGCGTGCGGCGGGCCGTCGATGATGGTGTGAGTATAGTCTTGGGCAAGCTTTAGCGCGTCCCGCGCCATGTTGGCCCGTGCCAGGCTCACAACCTGGAAGGGCGCATCTTCGCGCAGACTTGCCCATGTTGTGGCCGAGCCTTGCTTGTCAGCGTCGATCAGAAGCACTCGGTGG
>JAGRHW010000699.1 GCA_020444765.1 Gammaproteobacteria bacterium
GGAAATCGGCAGCACAGGTCAGCGTATCGGGCGACAGATGTTCGTGGAAACCGCCTCGGGGACGGTCCAGCCCGCGATCGAGCCACAGCGCGACGGCGTCGGCCAGCCAGTCGCGCAGCCAGGTTTCGATCTGCGCCAGCGTCTGCGGCGATGTCATGCCAGCGCCCCGCGCGAGAGGTTGGCGTTCGCCACCAGCGACGTGGTCGAATGCCCCTCGACGATGCGGATCCGCTCGACGCGGCCGCCCGCAGCCTTGACGACGTCGCCGCCGACGATGTCCTCCTCGGCATAGTCCTGGCCCTTGACCAGCACATCCGGCAGCAGGGTCGAGATGAGTTCAAGCGGCGTGTCCTGATCGAACAGCACCACGCCGTCGACGACGCCGATCGCCGCCATCACCGCGGCGCGCGCCGATTCGGCCTGGATCGGCCGCGTGGGCCCCTTCAGCCGCTTGACCGAGGCATCGCTGTTGAGGCCCACCACCAGCCGGTCGCAGGTTTGTGCGGCGCCGGTCAGGATGGCGACATGTCCGGGGTGGACAAGGTCGAAGCAGCCGTTGGTGAAGCCGACCGACAGGCCCTGCCGCTTCCACTCGGCGACCTGCATGCGGGCGTCGTCCCACGACATGGT
>JAGRHW010000069.1 GCA_020444765.1 Gammaproteobacteria bacterium
AGTTCATCACCTCGGCCAGCTATCAGCAATAAATACCGGAGCCCGGCGGTCGACATGAATGCCGGTCATACTGCAAGCCGTCAGGCTTGCAGTCCGTCAATCCGGATTTCCTCGTCAAAGAAAAACTCCTCGCAATTATTCCCAGGCCCGTCGCGATCGACGATCAGCAACTGCTGGCGCTCGGCCAGACAGATCAGCGGCATATGCCAGACACCCCGATGGTAATTGATGCCCTGTTTGCCGTTGGAGACAAACGCTTTCAGCGCACGTGGATCAACGGTCTCACCCTTTGTTGCCACCACGACGATTATCGGTTGCTTATCTAACGGAATAAACGCCTGCGATCCCAGCGGATGTCGCTCGACCAAAGGCAGGCTGCAGGGCAGACTGCTGACCGCCTTGCACTCTGCGATGCTGATAATCGCCCGCCCCTGTTCTTCCTCACCGACATCCACAGCGGCCAGCTTGTGATAACGCTCGACAGTGCCGGCGTTAATACTAAAATTCCTGGCCCCATCGGTCTGGATAACATCACCAAAGGGCGCAAACGCTTCGCGGGTCAGCGGTTCGACAGTGATTGTCATAGCGGACATAAACGTTCTCCGAAAACTAGCGGACTATCGTGCCGAACAGGCGCAAGCGGCTGACGCCACCGTCCGGAATGATATTCAGCCGGATATGCGTGATTGCCCCGATATCCAGCACCTCGTCCTCAAAAACATGTACCGCGTCCATTTCCAGTTTTTGCGGCGGCAGCAGCTCCTTCCAGAACATGCTTTGCGTAACCAGCGACTCATCCGTACCGGCCTTGACAAAAGCCGCCTGAATCGAACAGCGATCCGGATAATTACCCTTGAAGTGCGCGGTATCGACTTCGATGGAAGTGACTTTTCCGGCATGCCCCAGCGCCAGTATTGCCCAGTCATTACCCGGTTCACGGCGGCGGCGCGTTTCCCAGCCGTCGCCCATATTGATGCCACGGCCCGGCTTGTTGATATTCAGAATGCTGCCGAAATGCTCGTCGTTACAGCTGATGGCGCGACCGCCGTTCTCAAGCGCCAGCAAGTCCAGGACTTCCGAAGGGTCGCGGTTTTCCCAGTCGCATTGTGGCTGTCCATAGACGCGCAGGCGCGCGACACCGCCGTCCGGATAGATATTCAGACGTATATGGGTAAAGGCTTTATCGCTGTTGATTGCGTGAAAGTGATGACTGTTGCCGGAGAGACTGACGGACGGCAGAATCTCCTGCCATCGCGTCTTTGCATCGGGTTCGCCAGCCTTGCAATAACAGGCATCAATCGAGGCGGCCGGTGGGTAGTTGCCGGTAAAGTGCGAGGTGTCTATATCGACTCCGCGAACCCGGCCGGGATAGCCGAGCCTGACAATACAATAGTCATACCCTTCGTCGCGTCGGCGGCGGGTTTCCCAGCCGTCCATCCACTTACCGTTGTCATCGAATTCATCCGGCAGAAAAACCGCCGCCGGGGATTTCAGCAGCCGGTCCTTGCTGGCGAACCATTCATCGCTGGCCTCGACAGCCTCTGCGCCAAGACTCTGGTCAGCCAGGTTCGGCCATTTTTTAAAAGGATTTTCCGTACTGTTATTCATCGTATTATTTCCTGTTTAATTCAGTCGCCGGCAGCCAGAGCTTCCAGACGCAAACGGGCAATTTTGTCGATTTCACCCAGTGCCCGCTTGAACTCCGTATCAGGTTCGTTGTCGAGCCGTTCCTCGAAAGCGGCCAGAATTGCGTGCCGGTTGCTGCCCTTGACCGCCATGACAAACGGAATGCCGAACTTGTTTTTGTAGGCGTCATTCAGCCGCTGAAAACGGGCAAACTCTTCCGGCGTGCATTGGCCGATGCCGGCGCCGGCCTGCTCCGACGCCGACTCAGCGGTCAACTCGCCGCGCATGGCGGCTTTGCCGGCAAGGTCCGGATGGGCCCTGATCAGCGCCAGCAACTGTTCATGCCCGGCGCCGGTCAGGGTTTCCATCATCGCGGCACTCAGGCCTTCGGCCGTGTCCTCGGCTCCGCTCAATCCCCGCCGCCAGGTTTCGCGCGCGATCCACGGCGAGTGTTCATAGACGCCGCCAAAGCGTTCGACAAAATCCGTTTCGCTCATGGCGGCGGGCGAAACGGAAAACCGGTTTGTTGATTGACTCATAAAGACTCCGGCAGCACCGCCTGTTTTCGTTCTACTTTGTTTTTCCCGCTCTTTGCAGTTTACTTTGCAAAGCCGGCACCAGCGTGGAAACAGTTTACAGGGATTTCGGCCACGCTCAAATCAGCCCGGCCCGGGATTCGGATGATGCTTTATCCAGTGCCTGGCGATATCCAGACGGCGACAGACCCAGACCTTGTCGTGCTGCTGCAGATAGTCGAGAAAGCGACCCAGCGCGGCTGCCCGGCCAGGCCGTCCGACCAGCCGACAATGCAAGCCGACCGACATCATCTTCGGCCGCTCCGCGCCTTCGGCATAGAGCACATCGAAGGTGTCCTTCAGATACGTATAAAACTGCTCACCGCAATTAAAGCCCTGATTGGTGGCAAAACGCATATCGTTGGCATCCAGCGTATAGGGCACCATCAGCTGCGGGGTGGCATGACTGTTGTCCCAGTACGGCAGATCATCCGCGTAACTGTCGGCGTTATAGGTAAAACCGCCGTCTTCTGCCGCGATGCGGTGCGAGGCGGGACTGCAGCGGCCGAGATACCAGCCTTCGGGACGGCTGCCGGTCAGCCGCGTATGAATCTCGATCGCCTGCTGCAGATGCTCACGCTCGACCGTTTCGTCAATATGCTGGTAATCGATCCAGCGATAACCATGACTGGCGATCTCCCATTGCGCCTTGAGCATCGCCTCGACCGCGGCCGGATTACGTTGCATGGCCATAGCGACCGCAAACACCGTGACCGGCAGTTGCCGCTCGCTGAACAGCCGATGCAAACGCCAGAAGCCCGAGCGCGAGCCGTATTCATAAATCGATTCCATATTGCGGTGCCGCTGGCCCGGATAGGCGGGGGCGCCGATGATTTCGGACAGAAACGCTTCGGATGCCGGATCGCCGTGCAAAACGCAATTCTCGCCGCCTTCCTCGTAATTGATGACGAACTGCACGGCGATACGCGCCGAGCCCGGCCAATCGACTTTTGGCGGCTCGGCGCCATAGCCGATCATGTCCCGTGGATAAGGGTCTTGCATGATGTTGACTCTTCCGTATGGCTGTTTTGAAAAATTCCGGACCGCGTTTACTCGGTTTTAGCGCCGGCCAGAAACCACTGCTCGATCACACCGCGCTCTCCGTCCGTCATCTGCGTCAGATTGCCGATCGGCATGACTTTGCTGACAACCGTCTGCTGATGAATCAGCGCGGCCTGCATAACGATGGATTCCGGTGAATCGAAAATCACGCCTTTCGGCGGCGCGGTAAAACCAGGTTGACTCGGTGCCGCGGCGTGACAGGAACTGCAGCGCTGCACCACGATAGACTGTACATCAGCAAACACTTCAGCCGCCGATTTATTGCCGGCGCCGCCACTTGCCGACATCCTCGGCGCAAAGGCAAAGGATACGGCCAGCAGAATCAGCGCGGCCACGATAACCGGCGCGAGCGACGCCTTACCGAAATGCCGTTGCACGAAATAGACGCGGATCAGAGCGCCGGCCAGTGAAATGGCGATGAGAATCAACCAGTTCCAGTAACTGCCGTAAGTCATCGCGTAATGATTGCTGATCATCACGAATAATACAGGCAGGGTAAAATACGTATTATGTACCGAGCGCTGCTTGGCGGTGATGCCGTGGATCGCATCCGGCGCACGGCCTTCGCTGGCGGCGCCGACCAGTGCGCGCTGACCGGGCATGATGACGAAAAACACATTGGCGACCATGATGGTGCCAAGCATTGCACCGAAATGGATATAGGCGCCGCGGCCACTGAACAAGCGGGTCAGCACGAAGGCGACGATCACGACAAAGACAAACAAAGCCACGGCGAGTTTTTTCTCGTCCTCGCCAAGCTTCGATTTGCATAGCCGATCGTAGACCACCCAGCCAAGCACCAGAGTTGCAATACCGATGACGATCGCAACCGGCTTGCTGAGCGCCGCGACATTCGGGTCGATCAGATAGATCTCGGCAGTGTACCAGTAGATAAGCGCCAGCATGAACATGCCGGTAATCCAGGTCGTGTAGGCCTCCCACTTGAACCAGTGCAGATGATCGGGCATGGCCGGCGGCGCAAGCTTGTATTTTTGCGCATGATAAAAACCACCACCATGCACGGACCAGACTTCCCCGCCCACGCCTTTTTCGCTATCCGCGGCTTCTTTGGGTGTTTGCAGGTGATTGTCCAGCCATACGAAATAAAAAGATGCGCCGATCCAGGCGATGCCGGTGATCATATGCACCCAGCGGCCCAGCATATTAAGCCATTCGATGATATATGCTTCCATCGTCGTTACTCGCGTTTGTCGACAAACCGGTGCTGGAGAATCCGCTCAACTGCCACGATAGGTCGAATAGCTCCAGGGCGAGACCAGCAAGGGCACATGATAATGCGCATCGCTGCCGATGCCGAAACGTAACGATACTTCGTCAAGAAACGGCGGATCGGGCAGTTGCTCGCCATGCGCGGCAAAATAATCGGCCACGTGAAAAACCAGCTCCCAGCGGCCATGTTTGAAGGCATCGCCTTCCAGCAAAGGCTCATCGGTGCGGCCGTCGCTGTTGGTCTTCAGAGATTTTACAAGCCGGCGACCGGTGCCGGTTTCCTCGTACAAATCCACGCGGATGCCGGCTCCGGGTCGTCCCTTGGCGGTATCCAGAACATGAGTCGTCAGACGTTTCATTGGCGGTTCCTCGTGTACGACGAGCTATGTCATCGCGTGATCAGGATGGCCCGGAAATCGTTGACGTTGGTCAGCGTCGGGCCGGTTAGCACCAGATCATCGATCCCCTGAAAAAAACCGTATCCGTCGTTATTCGCCAGACAGCTTTTGGCATCGAGGCCGGCAGCCGCGGCGCGTTGGAGGCTGTCGGGCGTAACGATGGCGCCGGCATTGTCCTCGGTACCGTCAATGCCGTCGGTATCGCAGGCGATAGCAAAAACCCGCTGCTGGCTTTCCAGTGCGACCGCCAGCGCCAGGCTGAACTCGGCATTGCGGCCGCCGCGCCCCGTACCCCGCACCGTGACCGTGGTTTCACCGCCCGACAACAGCACGCAGGGCGCTTCGAGCGGCTGCCCGTGCCGGATCACCTGCTTGGCGATACCGGCATGCACCAGCGCGACATCACTGGCTTCGCCTTCCAGGCTGTCGCCGAGAATCAGCGGCCGGACGCCATGCTGCCGGGCAACGTCGGCGGCTGCTTCAAGTGACTTCTGCGGCGTGGCGATCAGATGAGTCTCGCTGTTGCGCAAGCGCGAATCGCCCGGCTTCGGTGTCTCGTCCGCGCCATCCTGCAAGTGCCCGAGCACAGCCTGGTGCTCCTCCAGCTTGTATTTTTTGATAATCGCCAGGGCATCGGCAAAAGTGGTCGGATCGGCCACTGTCGGCCCCGACGCGATGACTGACGGATCATCGCCCGGCACATCGGATATCAGCAGCGACACGACTTTCGCCGGCGCGCAGGCCGCCGCCAGCCGGCCGCCCTTGACCGACGACAAATGCTTGCGCACGCAGTTCATTTCCGTGATGGTCGCGCCGCTGTTCAACAAGGCCTGATTGATCGCCTGCTTGTCCGCTAAAGACAAGCCTGGCGCCGGCTGACTGAACAAGGCAGAGCCGCCGCCGGAAATCAGACAGACGACCAGATCGTTCTCGGCAAGATCACCGATCATGTCCAGAATACGCCGCGTGGCCGCCTCACCGGCTTCATCCGGCACCGGGTGCGAGGCCTCGACGATTTCAATCTGCTGACAGGCAACAGCATAGCCGTAACGTGTAATGACCAGGCCTTGCAAGGGGCCGCCACGCCAGTGATCCTCGAATGCTCTGGCCATCGCGGCGGAAGCCTTGCCGGCGCCGATGACCACCGTGCGGCCGGCCGGCGGCGCCGGTATGAACGAAGGCAGCAAAGCGTCCGGTTGTGCCGCCGCAACCGCGGCCTCGAACATGGCGATCAACAGTTCCCGCTGCTCCATCGGGGTCTTCTCTGCGTTCACGGCCTAGCCGCCAATCTCGAAATTGGCCATCTTTTCCAGCGCCCGGATCATCGCCGAATGATCCCAGCCCGCGCCATCATGCGCGGCGCAACTGTTGAACAGCTCTTGCGCGGTCGCGGTATTCGGCAGCGACACGCCGAGCGAACGCGCGTTGGATAAGGCAAGATTGAGATCTTTTTGATGCAGCTCGATCCGGAAGCCGGGATCGAAGGTACGCTTGATCATCCGCTCACCGTGCACTTCAAGAATTTTCGAGGAAGCAAAGCCGCCCATCAGCGCCTGTCTGACCCGGGCCGGATCAGCCCCCGCCTTGGCTGCGAACAACAGCGCCTCGCTGACCGCTTCGATATTCAGCGCCACGATGATCTGGTTGGCCACCTTGCAGGTCTGGCCGTCGCCATTAGCGCCGACCAGAGTGATATTCTGCCCCATCAGTTCGAAAAGCGGCCTGGCCTTGTCGAACGCCGCCTCGGGTCCGCCGACCATAATAGTCAGACTTGCATTTTTAGCGCCGACCTCGCCACCGGAAACCGGCGCATCCAGATAATCACAGCCGAGTTCATTGATCCGCGCGGCAAAAGCCTTGGTTGCAATCGGTGATATCGAACTCATGTCGATCACCAGCTTGCCCTGCGACAGGCCATCGGCAACGCCGTTCTCGCCGAACAGCACGTCCTCGACATGCGGCGTATCCGGCACCATGCAAATAATGACGTCAGCGTTTTCAGCCACTTCGCGCCCGTTGGCGCAGGCTTTACCGCCCTTGGCAATCAGCGATTCCGGCACCCTGGTACGGCTGTGCAAAAACACCTGATGCCCGCCCTTGATCAAATGCTCCGCCATGGGGCAGCCCATGATGCCCAGTCCGATAAACCCGATATTGCTCATAACATCCCCCAAGCCTGTGGTTGTTTTTTTAATTCGAAAGGTAGCGACTCGCCCAGGCAAGCCCCTGATCGGTGCCGGCCTGTGGTCTGTATTCACAGCCGATCCAGCCCGTGTAACCACTATTATCAAGCATGTCGAGCAAAAAAGGATAATGAATTTCACCGCTGCCCGGTTCATGACGCCCGGGATTGTCCGCCAGCTGGATATGCCCGATCCGTGGCAGATGCTTTTGCATCGTCATGGCCAGATCGCCCTCCATGACCTGCATATGATAGATATCATACTGGAGAAAAATATTATCACGCTCGACGGCGTCGATCAGCGCCAGCGTCTGCTGCGTCCCGTTCAGATAAAAGCCGGGCATGTCACGGGTGTTGATGGCTTCGACCAGCAAGCTGATGCCGGCTCCCGCAAGCTGGTCCGCGGCAAACCGCAGATTATTCACCAGCGTCTCACGGAGTTTGTCGGCATCCGCGGCAGGCGGCGCTATGCCCGCCAGGCAATTCAGCTGTCGGCAACCGAACGCCATGGCATAGTCGATGGCTGTGCCGACACTTTCCTGAAACTCCCCGACCCGATCGGGTAACACCGCAAGCCCCCGCTCGCCAGCCGACCAATCCCCCGCCGGCAGGTTGTGCAGTACTTGCGTTAAGCCGTTGGCGGCCAGCCTGTCGGCGATTTGCTGCTTGTCGACATCGTAGGGAAACTGAAACTCGACGCCCCTGAATCCGGCTTTGGCCGCCGCCTCGAAGCGGTCAAGAAAATTGATTTCGTTATAAAGCATGGACAGGTTGGCGCAGAGCTTAACCATGAGGGTTCCTGTTTCGGGTATTCAAGCGCAGGCACTATCTGAGTGCAATTCATCAGCCACCGGCCCGCCGCTTCAATTCAGTCAATCGCGGCTTTTGCATACAGTAACATTTATTCAGGAATACGGGTATTTTGGTGCTATGATCCGGCTAACTCGCCAGTCAGGACTTTCTTTTCAGCAAAGCAGTCAACGGCAGGAGGTCATACATGCCAACGCACCACGCCTCAATCGGAACACCGGAACAACTCAAGGACCCCGACTACACGCCGCCGATTTCACTGGCGATTCCACTCGGCATTCAACACGTTCTGGCCATGTTCATCAGCAATGTGACGCCCGCCATCATCGTTGCCGGGGCAGCCGGATTCGGTTTCGGCTCCAACTCGGATGATTTTCCCAGCCTGATTTACATGATTCAGATGTCGATGCTGTTTGCCGGTATCGCGACCCTGCTTCAATCCATCGGAATCGGTCCGGTTGGTGCAAGACTGCCGATCGTGCAGGGCACCAGTTTCGCGTTTCTGCCGATTATGATTCCGCTGGTCGCCGGTCAGGGTGTCGAGGCGATGGCGACGATTTCCGGCGGCGTTCTGATCGGCGGTCTGTTTCACGCAAGCCTGGCACCTTTTGTCGGTAAAATCCGTTTCGCGCTGCCGCCGCTTGTTACCGGGCTTGTGGTTTCAATGATCGGTCTGGCGCTGGTGAAAGTCGGCATCCAGTACGCCGCCGGCGGTGTTCCGGCCATCGGCACAGAGGAATACGGCAGCCTGCAAAACTGGAGCGTGGCGCTGGTGGTGATTCTCGTCACCCTCGGCTTCAAGTTTTTTGCCAGAGGCATGTGGTCGATTTCGGCGGTGTTGATCGGCCTGATCGTCGGCTATGTGCTGGCTTTCTTGCTGGGCATGGTGAGTTTTGACAATGTCAGCAGGGCCGCGGTATTCCAGGTGCCCGACCCGTTTCCGTTCGGCGTCCGCTTCAGCGCCGCGGCGATTATCGGTTTTTGCCTGATGGCGATTATCTCGGCGATCGAGACGGTCGGTGACGTATCCGGCATCACCAAAGGCGGCGCCGGCCGTGAGGCGAGCGACGAGGAAATCCGCGGTGCAACCTTCGCCGACGGTTTCGGCACAGCCGTCGCAGGCGTCTTTGGCGCCCTGCCGAATACCTCGTTTTCGCAAAATGTCGGGCTGATCGCCATGACTGGCGTGATGAGTCGTCACGTGGTGACCTTCGGCGCCCTGTTTCTGATTATCTGCGGGCTGATGCCAAAATTCGGCGCGCTGATCTCCACCATCCCGATCGAAGTGCTTGGCGGCGCGGTTATCGTGATGTTCGGCATGGTGGTGGCGGCCGGTATTTCCATGCTCGCCGATGTCGACTGGAACCGGCGCAATATGGTTATCTTTGCGGTTTCCCTGTCAATCGGCCTCGGCCTGCAACTTGAGCCCGGCGCGCTCCAGCACTTGCCGAAGACCGCGCAGATTCTGCTGACCTCGGGTCTGCTGCCGGCGGCCTTCCTGGCTATTCTTCTGAACCAGATTCTGCCGGAAGATCTCGACCGGAGTCAGACCGAGGAACTGTCCGGCGGACATGCAGGCTCTAACAGACACACCGAATCACCGTGAATAAGTATATTTTATATTAAAAAATAACCACTTATAAACGCAGTTATTTTTGCCCGGACACCTCAAAACCCACCGCTTCGGCAGAACTCTTGCAAGCCTCGCCCCGGAGCGATCCGCCTTTCGGGTCGCTCAACTCATTCACTACAGAGGTAGCAAACAATGAAAACAGGCAAAATGCTCTTAGCAGCAATCCTTATCGCCAGCGCAGGAGCGGCGAATGCATGGTGGGATGGCCCGGGTTTTGGCAACAACAATGGCTGGGGAAATGGAAACGGTTATGGCAATGGCAATGGCTACGGAAACGGTTACGGCTCCGGCGATGGCTCGGCCGACGGCAGTTTCTCATTCGGCATGAAAGGCAGCGGTAACACCGCCAGCAATCTTGGCGCTTACGGCAACAACGGCTGGAATGGCAATAACAACTGGAACGGTTACAACGGCTATGCACCTTACGGCTATTATGGCGCGCCTTATGGTTACGGCTACGCGCCGGCCGCTCAGCCGCCGATGCAAGCACCGATGCAGGCCCCTATGCCACAGATGGGTCCGAGCCAGGCCGATATTCAACGCCAGATGCAGCAACAGCAGCAAGCGTTCGAGCAAAACATGAAGGCTCATGAAGAATTCATGACCCGCATGCGCGAACAAATGCAGCAACAGCAGCAGTTTCAACAACAGCAAATGCAGCAGCCACGCTTCGGTGGACCGCAGAATATGCAAGCACCTGCCGCACCCGCTCAATAAGGGGCTTCGGCATCCAAAGCAGCAGAAGGGGGCAGTCTGGGCTGCCCCTTTTGCTGTCCGGACTGTCCATCACACTTTTACCAGGCGTTCTATAGCCGATCGAAAAGCGTCCATCGGCGCCAGGCGGACCGACAAGAATTACCGTCAGCCCGACAAAAATCCCCGAAATCACTCAACCACCTTTGCCGAACCTGGCCTTAATCGACCGGCAAGAACCTGCAAACCCGCCCCTCCCCGACTGACTCGATTACCCCGAAACGGTGAATTTGACGGTCTGCAGATCTAAATGTTGGTGCTTTAATTTTAAATGTCAGACATTTCTTGATGTCTTGTATGTCCTATGCTAGCTTGCTGTTCATCCCATACGGAGATTTCGCTTGAATACCCGTACCCTTCAGTCTACGGACAACAAGACGAGCCAAAACCTTGGCAATAAGGTCGCTGAGATCATCGCCAGGGATTTACTGACCGGTGTCTATCAGGCAGGTGACATGCTGCCCAAGGAAACCCGGCTCGCCGATATGCTCTCGGTCAGCCGCGCCTCAGTCGGCAGCGGGCTGCAGATCCTCGCTGCCCTGGGCATGATCCGCCGTCAGGCCGGCCGCGGCACAGTGGTGGAAGAGAGCCGGGAATGGAATCTTCTCGACCCGCTGGTCAGCCGCTGGATGGTCGACTATGCCAACCCGAACTCCGGTTTTCTGCAGGAAATCGTCGAATACCGGCGTGCCATAGAACCTTATGTTTCGGCGCTCGCCGCAACGCGCGCAACCGCCCGGGATCTGGCGGAAATCGAAGCCGCCTACAACAGGATGGCGGAAACACTCGAAGACAGAACCAGCGATGCCTTCAGTCAGGCGGACATTGACTTTCACAGAGCCATTTACCGGGCGACACACAATCTGCTCTGGACGCAATCGGCCAATATCCTACGCCCGGCGATACACCTGGTCATCGAAAAATCCAACAGCACCGCGGAAGAACTGACCGACAGCCTTGGCCGCCACCACCGGCTGCTGGAAAGTATTCGCCTGCGCCAGCCGGCGGAGGCCTTCGATGCGGCAATCCAGGTTCTGGACCGCACCGCGCACGATCTCAATATGCAAACCGGACCGGCGGAAAACGAACTGCTGGCCCTGATGAAAGCCAGGATGCTGCCTGACTGAGTCACAACGCACCCCATAAAAAAATCAACGCAGAGAGAACATCTGCCAATACCACCCAGGAGACACTATCATGAAATTATCAACCGCCTCGATACTCGCCGCGACGACACTGGGGCTGGCCATGATCGGCCGGTCCGCCCTGGCCGCGGACTATGAGTTCAAATTCCAGTCGAGCGACCCGGCCGGCAACCCCAACTTCGTGCTGCAACAAGGCTGGACCAAATCACTGGCCGAGGCCACCGACGGCAAAGTCATGGTCGAGCTGTTGCCGGTGGGTTCCATCGTTGAACACCAGGAGACCCAGGACGCCATAGCCGCCGGCATCCTGGACGGACACATCACCGACACCTCGTACTTTACCGGCAAGGACCCCGCCTTCGGACTGATCGCCAACCCGGTGGGTGCCTGGTCCGATCCCCAGGAAATGTTCGACTTCATGGAAAACGGCGGCGGCAAGGAATTGATGAACGAACTGGCCGAGCCCTACGGCTTGCATTTTATCGGTGCGACCACGCCGGGCCTCGAAGCATTCGTTTCCAAGGTGCCGATCGACACTGTGGACGAACTCAAAGGCGTCAAGCTGCGCGCTCCTGAAGGTCTGGTGCAACAGGTATTTGCAGCCGCCGGCGCCGCGCCGGTCAATCTGCCCGGCTCGGAAGTCTTCACGGCTCTCGACAAGGGCGTCATCGAAGCCGCCGACTACACGGTTTTCTCCACCAATCAGGCGCAGGGTCTCAACGATATAGCCCATCACCCGATCTATCCGGGTTTCCATTCGATGCCGCTGGTGGAAATTTCCATGAACAAGAGCAAGTGGGATGCCTTGCCGGACGATATCAAGGCGGCCTTTGAAAAAACCGTCAAGGACTTCTCGCGTCATCAGGTCGCCGAACTTGCCAAGGCTGACGGCGAAGCGGTCGCCGCAGCCGAGGCGGGTGGAAAGATCACCATTCACAACTGGTCGGCCGACGAACGGGCCAAGTTCCGCGCGATCGCCATGGGCGAATGGGAAAAAGTCGCGGTCCGCAGTGAAAACGCCCAAAAAGTCTTCACGACACTCAGCAGCTATCTGAAGG
>JAGRHW010000006.1 GCA_020444765.1 Gammaproteobacteria bacterium
GGGAAAATGTTTCACAAATCGGCCAGATGCTGGACCTTTCCGTCCAGCTGGGCGCGGATTTCGTCGAACTCGCCACGACCCAGTACTACGGCTGGGCCTTTCTGAACCGTGACGCATTGATGCCGAGCAGGGAACAGGTTCTTCAGGCGGAAGCGGATACCAATGAATTCCGGGAAACCCGCATGCCTGACAACATGAAGGTTTACTACGTCATCCCCGATTATTTTGAAAACCGCCCGAAGCCCTGCATGAACGGCTGGGGCAGCATCTTTCTTGTTATCACACCCGATGGCACCGCCCTGCCCTGTCACGCGGCGCGCCAATTGCCGGGTATCGAGTTTCCGAATGTCAGGGATTACCCGGTTGCGGATATCTGGAACAACTCCGGCGCCTTCAATCACTTCCGCGGCTATGAGTGGATGAAAGAGCCGTGCAGAAGCTGCGCGGAAAAGACCAAGGATTTTGGTGGCTGCCGATGCCAGGCGTATATGCTGACCGGTGATATGTATGCCGCGGACCCGGTCTGTGAAAAGTCCCCCGATCACCGTAAAATCACTGAAGCAACGGCTTTATCCAGCCAGAGTGAGCACCATGAATCACCGCTGATCTTTCGCAATACCCGCAACTCAAAAGCCGGGCTTCACAAACACTCCTGATCGTGCTTTATCGCGCTATTCCAGCAGAAAATCACCGAATGAACGGCTTCCTTCACCGGTTTCGATGGTTTCGATCAATTCGGCTTTTTCGGTATCTATCACAGACAGAGTTCCGTCAAACCAGTTCACCGCAAACAGACGCTCTCCCCCGGAACTGATAGCCAGACCTTCGGGGTATTCGCCGACCTCGATATCCTTCAACCTGACCAGACGTTCGGCATCGATGACCGAAACCGTATTACCCAACTGATTGGAGACATAGACTCTGTTCCTGTCCGGATGAATCACAATACAATACGGTGACTCTCCCACACTGACAGATCCGATCAAGCGGTTATCCTGCAGATCGACAACCGATACCGTATTGGACACCACATCCGCACTGTATAAACGCTGGTTTTCCGGATCGACCGCAAGCCCGAACGGATGTTCTCCGACACCGACACGGTCTATCACACTCAGCTTATCGAGATCGATCACGATAACTTGGTTTTTATCTCTTTCAGCAAGATATAAACGGCCTTTCCCCCTATCCAGCGCCAGACCGGCCGGTGGTGTTTCCAGCTGCAGGGAATGCGTAACCTTGAGGGACTCAGTGTCATAAACGAGCAGCTTATTGGCATACCAGTCAGAAACAAACAGACGGTGACCGTCAGGGTGAACCAGAATACCGACCGCCCCCTTCTCTACCGGAACACTGACAATTTCCTCTCGCAGACTGATATCTACGATCGAAATCAGCCCAAGCTCAGGCCGGCTTACATAAGCGCGATTATTGATCTTATCCAGAGAAATACCGACCGGCTTACCGGTCAGAGGTATTCTGTCGACAACGCGGGATGCCTCCAGATCAACGATGGCCAGATCCCCGCCCTGTTGATTGGTAATAAAGGCCTGCGCTGCATTGCCCGACGCACAGTAAATAAATACCAGGAAGCCAAGAACACACTCCAGGAACCTGAACCTTGCTGAACGGATTGCTGAAAAACACCCGGACATTGCACTATGATCAATGACTCTCAAGCATCGCCTTCAGATTATCCAGCCCAAGGTTATACAGGCCCTCGACCGCCTCAATCGCCGCCTTGTCGTTCAATTCCGGCGGCGGATCGTTGTTCGGATATCCCCGGTAAAAAGCTCCTTTCCAGGAAACCACGCTGCCACCGTTACCATCATCCTTGACTGATATAGTGGAGCTGTAGTTAGAGACAGGCAAGATAGAGGTATCACCCTCGGTAATGCGGTACTTTAGTTGAAAGGTATCCGGGTCAAGAGATTTCAGCGTTTCTTCCAGGTACTTTCCTCCAACGGTCAGCTTGCGCACCGCACCTTCTTCCGTCGGCGTGCCGCTGATGATTTCGCATTTTTCCACCGGAGGCAGCCATTTATCCAGTGCCGCGAAATCGCCAACCACGGCCCATGCCTCTTCGGGACTCACGTTTACAACCCGCTCCACCGCAACTTTCTGGCGTGAAGGACCGTGGGCATACACGAGACCCGGCAACATAAGAACCGACAATAAAACAAGAAACCTGATTTTCATGAAACAATTCCCCAAAATATAGTTGCTAATGAGAACGGTGATCAGTCGTCATCATCGTCATCGGCTTTTTCTTTGTCGGCCTGCGTTTCAATCGGCTCAATCAAAGGTACATTGTACTGAGCCAGTATTGATTTTATCTGATCACGATTGGCTTCGATCAATTGATTCAATTGATCAGCCATTTCCCCGTTCGGAAAGTGAACCCCCATCGCAATCGCGTAATCCATAACCAAACCTTTCTGGCGATCCGATTCGATCGGCAATATGGCTATTTCCTTGTCTTTGGTGATTCTTTTAAGCTCACCCGCCAGCGGCCCCCATAATACAGCCATGTCTATCTTGCCGTTAAGCAGATCTTCACTCTCCTGCTCGCCGGGGCGCACATTCGGGTCACCAAGCTGGGCGACATAGGGCACCAGCTGATCAAGCATATTATTATCTGCAAGCCAGCGGACTCCGGGATTTCGTTCATGCATGCCAAAGCGAATCTTTCCGCGCCGCTCAGGATTCAGAGCAAGAATGTCAGCGGCGGACCCGATATCGTCAAAGCCCTGCCCCTTGACATAAACAAGCGCATACGTTGACCGGTACCAGGGTTTCGTCGGCTTGACAAGCTCATAACCGGCGGGAACGCCGATAACGACATCGCACAAACTGTTTCCGGCATCATCCTTTTTCCGCAGCGTATTACGGATAAAGCCAAGACGTTGGGGAAACCAGTAATACTTGAGCTCCATGCCCAGCTGATCGGCGAAAAGCTGGGCAACTTTGTTTTCAAAACCTTCGAGCTTCCGGTTCGACATCGGCATATAGTTGCCATCAGCACAAACCTTGAAGGCCCGGTCGTCACCGCCTTCAGCATATACCGGTGCCGCCAATAGTACTAATACAAGCCCGCTAAGGATTGATTTTACTATACTGTCCAGTCGCATCAGCGCCCCCATTCAGACAAGCTTATAGTACGCCCCGTTCTTCCATTTCCTTGCGCAGTTTTTTTATCAACCCCTTGGCAGGTTTAAGAGCGCCATCCGTCTCGATAACCTCCATATAAGCATCCAGAATTTCAGCGGCATTCTCGGGTGAACCGATGACAATACCGCCTCCCATTCTCGCCCCCCAGTGAGGCGTGCATTTGTACATATGTATACCGGACTGCTCAACAACGGTATAGGTGTAGGTCTCACCGATCGGAGACAGCATTTTCTCGGCATCAGCCGGCATCATACTCTCGATGGATTCCACCATATGAGCGGGCATATTAGTCCAGGTTATTGTGTCGCCAGGTTGGGCAAATACAAATAATGGCTCGAACACCAGCCCGACAGCTTTGATGACATGCTCCTCGGCTTTTAGCTGATGCGAGACCAGAAAAAAAACCATGGCGGCCAATGACACTACTTTTTTCATACTTCCTCATCCTCGATATTGCTATTAACAGTATTATGCAAGCCATAATAATCAAGCCTGCTTTTTGAAACAAAGGAAAATGTCCTGTATTTATAACTGGTACATATGCCCCGGATACTTCAGTTTTGCAACCTCAGGCACCTTGCCTGAAATCGAAAAAATATTAAAAAATCCGCGTAACTATCTGACACAGAAAACATCACGATTTCAGCAGTCATCGCAATAGAATCACTGTAGACACGCGTATTCAGGTGATAAAAAAGGCCCGAAGAACTCGGGCCGTAGAGTCGATAATCCTGCTTCTATATTATTGCTTTATTCTCTCAAGGGAAGGAGAGAGGCTAGTTTGGCAAAGCAAAGACTGTCATGGTGCCGCCAAGCTGCGTATAGCTTGAAAGCTTTCTGTACGCACCTACTGCACCCAGACCATCTGTGTCGTTTTCAAGTCCGGCCGCCATAC
The DNA here is from genome assembly GCA_020444765.1 of Gammaproteobacteria bacterium. The sequence goes on from JAGRHW010000006.1 coordinate 4,067, forward strand.
CGATACCGGCCCAGCCACCTACACCGGAAAGCACACCGACATACTGCTTACCATCGTACTCCCAGGTATTCACATTACCGATAATGCCGGAAGGCGTTTTAAAGCGGTACAGCTCTTTGCCTGTTTCAGCATCCACGGCTTTTAAATAACCCTCCAGTGTGCCGTAGAAAACGATGTCACCATCGGTTGAAAGTGCACCACTCCAGACAGAAAAGCGCTCCGGAATCGACCATTTGATTTTGCCGTTGATGTTGTCCCAGGCAATGAAGTTACCAAGATTATGAGTACCGTCTCCGGTGACCTTGCCTGCCGGGAACATGCTCAATGTTGCACCGACATAAGGCTGACCCGCAACGTATTCAACTTCAAACGGTTCATAGTTCATGCAAACGTGATTGGTCGGCACGTAAAAGGTCTTGGTTTTGGGCGAGTAGGACGCCGGTTGCTGATCCTTGCTGCCGAGGGCTGCAGGGCATACGTTTTCTGTGTTGACATCCTCCCCGTTGAGGTGAGTACTGTACTCGGCAACCACCTGCGGACGACCGGTTTCCATATCAACATGGGTGGCCCAGTTAACGGCCGGGTCGTATTTTTCCGCGAGCAGAAGCTCACCGTTAATCCTGTCGAGCGTATAGGCAAAGCCGTTGCGATCGAAATGAGTCAGCAGCTTTCTTTCACTACCGTTGAACTCCTGCTCGGTCAGGATCATTTCATTGATACCATCAAAATCCCACTCGTCATGAGGCGTCATTTGATAGAGCCAGCGGGCCATGCCGGTATCCGCATCGCGTGCCATGATGGTCATGGTCCACTTGTTATCGCCGGGACGAACAACCGGATTCCAGGTGGACGGATTACCGGTACCGTAGTAAATCAGGTTTTCATCCGGATCGAAGGTGTACCAGCCCCAGGTTGTGCCACCACCGATTTTCCACTGGTCGCCTTTCCAGGTGCTCAGACTTGAGTCTTTGCCGACCGGCTTGAGCATGCTTGTAGTTTTTTCCGGATCGACCAGCATTTCGTCATCCGGTCCGGTGCTGAAAGCCTTCCAAGCCAGGCTGCCGTCTTTTATGTGATAGGCCGCGACAAAACCGCGCACGCCATATTCCCCGCCACTGATGCCGGTATAGACCTTGTCACCATACACGACCGGAGCGTTGGTGTTGGTCTCGCCGACCTTCGGATCACCGTTTTTCACACTCCAGACCACTTCGCCGGTTTTGGCATCCAGCGCTACCAGCGTTGTATCGGCCTGCTGCAGAAATATTTTTCCATCAGCATACGCCAGACCACGGTTTACCGTATCGCAGCACATCACCGGTATGGTTTCTTCGCCATTCTGTTTCGGCTCGTACATCCAGTTGAGAAACTGATCTTTCAGATTCATGGAAAAGACTTTGTTGGGAAACGCCGAGTGAACATACAAGGTATCACCCACTACCAGCGGACCTCCTTCATGACCGCGCAGAACACCTGTCGAAAAAGTGTAAGCGACTTGCAGATTGCCAACATTATCCTTGTTGATCTGATTCAGCTGGCTGTATCTTTGCCCGGCATAGTTACCCCCCCAAATTGCCCAGTTTGCAGGATTGCTGATCGCCTCCTTCACACTGTCATTCGCTGTGCCGATTGCAGGCAGCGCTATCGCTGCAGCAACCGTCAGCACGGTTATATATTTTTTCATTTCTTTCCCCACTTCTAATGTTTGTATATGCATAAATACTTTCCTCCCCTTGGCAGTTTTTTCCCTGAAGAAAAGACCACCGATAGACCAATCAGCAAGTTGCATACCGAAGAAATCGACACGCTGAAAATATTTATTCTGGGAAGATTTTCAGGCCTTAGCAGGAAGTTTTCCCGACCTTTGAAGGCTTTTGTTTGAAATGAAATATTATAATTGAATCATAGCCTTAGCGGTTTCCATAAAAATCATAGCCGCTTAATGACCATACTTGATAAATATATAACTTTATTCAAAGATACTTATGGATTGCTCAGTTCCAAAATTTTTTTTGCACAGCCACACGTCCATTAGTGAAACAAAAAAATTCCGAACTGTTTCGATCTGACACAGCCCACGAACCTCTGAAGGATTACCGCTCTCTATCAACAAATCAGCGGCTTACAATCACGACCAGATCGGGAATACAACATCATGATATACAAGCCTGGCTCTCTTTTAAAAACACTGATATTGATTTGTTTGATTTTCCTGCCAGTCACTTTTGTTACCGCCGAAGAGAACAAATGCACTTCAAATGAAAATTATACACAAGTCGCTGATGGGATTTTTGTCCGGCAAGGCCGGGACGGCATCACGTTTGAGGACAGCAATGTCGCCAACATCGGGTTCATCCTTGGTCAGAATTGTGTGGCCGTGATCGATACGGGAGGAAGCAAGGCGGAAGGCGAAGCACTGAAGTGTGCAATCAGGCAAATCACCGACTTGCCTGTTTGCTACGTTATCAATACCCATTTTCACCCCGACCATATCATGGGCAACATTGCCTTCAGGGATTCAGGAGCGACATTCATCGGCCACCAAAATCTGCCCCAGGCTATCGGCCTGGCTGCCGCCACCTATAGCGGACGAGCCACGGTATACGAAGCTCGGAAGGTCAGTCCGGACGAATTGAAGATACCGTTTGTTACCGTAACCACGACCCTGTCCATCGATATCGGTAAAAGGCTACTTGAAATCACCGCCCATGATATTGCACATACCAACAATGATCTCAGCCTTTACGATCCTGCGAGTCAAACCTTATGGTTGTCTGACCTGTTGTTCACCAGCCATACTCCGGTTCTGGCGGGCAGTCTTAACGGCTGGCTGGAAACCGTCGAGACCCTGCGTCTGAAGCATGCTGAGCGAGTCATACCAGGCCACGGCCCGGTAAGCGCAGTCTGGCCTGAGGCCGCAAATACACAGATAGATTATCTGACCACCTTGAAAAAGCAGGTAAAAACAGCCATAGACGAAGGTGTCTCACTACTGGCCGCTCAGGAACGGCTAATGAACGACAACCCCTGGCACTGGACACTTTACGAGGAACTTCGAAAACGGAATATTATTAATGCCTATGCGGAACTTGAGTGGGAATAACAGCACTATGATAAGGCCTGATTAAAATAACTCATCGAACAGATCGCGCAAGCGGGAGGAACTGCATGTATCACCCAACATTGAAATCACCCGGAATACTGATCCTGGCCAACTGTCTTCTGCTTCTGCTGGCACAAAGCGTGTCGGCGGCCGAACAATCGGAAGTGGGTATCTGGGAATCCTCGTTAAGAAACACCTATTTCGGTACCAGCGAAATCGAGGAGAATAATGACATCATTCAAATTGAGGCGCCGAAGCGGGCGGAAGATCCCGCGCTCCTGCCACTCAAGATCAAAACAGGGATTCCTCAATCCGAGCAACATTATATCAAGAGCGTATCGCTGATTATCGACAGAAACCCGGATCCGCTTGCCGGCGTTTTTCATTTCACGCCGGACAATGGTAAAGCCGATCTGGAACTTCGGGTAAGACTGGACCAATATTCCCATGTTCGCGCCATTGCGGAAATGAACGACGGAAAACTGTACATGACCAGCCGTTATGTAAAAGGCAGTGGGGGCTGTTCAGCACCGGCGGCTGGCGATCTTGCCGCGGCCATGGCCAGACTTGGAAAAATCAAACTGCAAACCGGGGCACCTTCTGCCGACACAGATTCGCCCCTGGTATCCGCCATGCTGCGCATCAGTCATCCGAACATCACCGGCATGCAGAAAAACCAGATGACGCAGCTTTTTTATCCATCTCACTACGTCCAGGAGGTCAAGGTCAAGCTTGACGACAAGCCCATCTTTTCCGCTGAACTTGGCATTTCTATCAGTGAAAATCCGTCCTTTCTGTTCTACCTGAGCCCTGAACAGAGCGGCCGCCTGACCGCTGAAATCAGAGACAGCGAGGATCTGACGTTCGTACATACCGAAGAGGTCAGGATCAAATCCGTAAAAGGTGCGTCCTGACTGCAACAGCCGCATCAAGGCGGTCCGAGCCGTGTGACCGTTACTTCCCCGGCCTGAAGGAAGTGACGGTCGCTTTCCGCCGTCCGGTTTCGTCTCTCCTTAAACTGCTTTCCCGGAACTAATCCTGGACAGCATAATTGACGATATCTCTCATCATCTTGTTGACTCTCCGGGCCACCTCCAGCATTGCCGGGTCCGCCTCGGTCAGCAAGCGCGCATCGACAACCACGGCATTGTCTTCAAGTCTTTCTCTGACGGTTATACGACAAGGCATATGCAAAAGATAGGATGAATCTATTGCCAGTATTTCCTTGGCCGCCTGCGTATTACAAAAATGCAAGACCGTCGCCTCCTTGAATTTTTCACCATCCATCTCGGCAATCGACGCGCCCACCCGGTTGCGGCCGGTCAGCCTGTAATTAAACTGACTGATTGCAAACTCCACATCCGCCACCACATCGGTAAAATTTTTCTTGACGGTTTCACGGGTATAACGCCCGACCTGCTTTTCCGAAAGTCCGTCATCGGCAAGTACGGCCTGGCCGGAGACGAGCAATAACAACAGCGCAAGACCCGCCAGCAAACGGCCATAGCCCGAGCATTTATTCATCGGCTTTGATGGTCTGGTACAGATAAAACTCTTTGTCATCGGTATCCCGCATGCGCGCCACCAGCTCGCCGGATTCATCCGGTGCAAACTTAAAGCGGAAGCTGGGATTTTCACTGATGGTAAATGAAGTCTCGGCCTTTAACAGCCGCTCATCGTTAAAGCTCACTTCGACTTCCTTGACATAACTTTGCGGAATAAGCATGGTGGACAACTGATCTCTTTGCATGCCGGTATTGTTCGGATGTGAAATCATGAGCTGGACCGCTTTCGACTGGTTTTGCGAACTTTCGAGCGCCTGGGAAAATTTAAACCGCATATTCCCGAGGGAAGCTTTCGCCTGTTCCTGATTCGTACCTGGCGGCGCCGAACAGCCCGCGCCTCTTGACTTGACCCACTGCTTGTCCATATACAGCGTTCCGTCCGTCATTTCGGCAATCGCCCGGATATAGGTGTAGCCGTTGACACGCACCCGGGTTGCAATATATTCCGGATTTCTGGTCGGCGAGACGGTGAACTTCGCCGCCATCGGCGATGGATTGATATCGACGGTCAGGTAGATGTTTTGAATCGCGGCGCTAAAGCCTTCCGGCAGCTCGGTGTGAATCTGCACCGGCACCAGCGCATCGTTTTCAGCGCGGGCTGGGGCTTCTATCCTTATCACACGCTGTTTGTCCGACTCGATGATTTCTCTTTCGCCAAAAAATCCCAGCGCCAGCCCCTGCCAAAGCCTGTCTCCTTCAGGCTGCGTAAATGCGCCGCCCCAATCGGCATAGTCTGCTGAGTTCTCCTGAGCCCCCTGTACCGTCGGCAAAGCCGAACAGGCAAGCAGGAAAAACAGCGCCGTTTTCAATCTCCGGTGATTAACCTGACCCATGTATAGACCTACTGATTATCTTTTTGTTGTTGTCCTGAAGCCTGGGTCCGCACCGTACAGGACTTTAAGGCCTCGGTTTTCATCTTGTCGATAGAACGAAGGAACTCACGGGCATTCGGCACATCTCTGAATGCACCACCCTTTTCCCCGGGCGTATTGATCATTGCCCTAAGCGTTTCCGCCTCGACAAACTGGTCATAAGTCAGTTTTTCAGACAGCTTGTCGACCGAGCAGGAACAGGCGTACAGATTCTGAATGGTCTGCCCGCCCTGCTCCTTCATACACAGCAGCGCATACTCCACGCGCGCCTGCGTGGGAAAATCATTCGCAAAGACGGTCCCTGACAACAGGGTAAACGTCAGGATCAGGATAGATTTTTTCATGAGAATATCACCAGCTTCACCGGCTTTAATTTATACCACCAAAAACGAGGCGACCTCGATCAGAAAATTCGGATCAGGAAAAATCTCCGAGAATGCGGGAATTTTTCCCAGCCGGCAGGACTCGGACAGGCAATTATACTGTGATGAAAAACCAGCCAGGTTTATGCAGGCATGCGTTTGTTAAAACGACTCAATCCAAAAAAAACCGGCAAGAGCGAATCACCGCCCAGCCTGCCAAGGCGTGATTTTTTCCGCAACAGCGCCTCCGTGTCCCTGGCCTCTATCGCTGCCTCGAACGCACTGGCCGCGCAAACAACCGAACCGCCGGCGTGGATGTCTGTGCCCGGCAAACCGTTTTCAAATTACGGCCAGCCTTCCCCGCACGAGAACACCATTCGCTGGATTGCCGACACGCCCGGCTCGGCCGGCAACGGCGTGTCCTGGACGCCTTTGCATCAACTGGAAGGCACCATAACACCCAACGGCCTGCATTTTGAGAGACACCACAATGGCGTACCGGACATAGACCCTGCCGGACATACGCTGTACATTCACGGCCTGGTCGGCAAACCGCTTGCCTTCACCCTGGATCGTTTGCATCGCTATCCCCTGCAATCCAGAGTCTGCTTTATCGAATGTGGGGGTAACAGCAACGCCGGCTGGCGGGAGAATCCGCTGCAAACACCGGCCGGACTGATACACGGCATGCTCTCGTGCAGCGAATGGACCGGCATACCGGCCCACTACCTGCTCGAAGAGTGCGGCCTTGGCAAAAGCGCAAAATGGGTGATTGCGGAAGGCGCCGATGCCTTCGGCATGAAAGTCAGTATTCCTCTGGAAAAGCTGCTGGATGATGCAATACTGGCACTCTATCAGAATGGCGAAGCCATACGCCCGGAAAACGGCTACCCGCTCCGCCTGATCCTGCCCGGCTGGGAAGGCGTCACCCAGGTAAAGTGGCTGAGGAGACTGCATGTCGCCGACCGGCCCGTCATGTCCCGAAACGAGACGGCCAAATACACCGAGCTGCAAAAAGACGGAACGGCGCGCCAGTTTACCTTTCCGATGCAGACCAAGTCGCTGATTACCTCTCCCTCTTACGGCATGCATCTGGATGGACCGGGCTTGTATCAGATCAGCGGTCTGGCCTGGAGCGGTAACGGCAGGATCGTCAGGGTCGAGATCTCTTCAGACGGCGGGAACAGCTGGTCTGAGGCCGGACTCGAAGCCCCTGTTCTGCCAAAGGCCCTGACCCGCTTCCGCGCTCCCTGGCGATGGGATGGTAAATCCGCCGTGCTGAAAAGCCGGGCCACCGATGAAACAGGACAGCTGCAACCTGAGCGGGATCAACTTATCGCCGACCGGGGCCGGCAAGGTTACTACCATTACAACGCGATCGTGCACTGGAAGGTTCATCCGGAAGGGAATATTGAGCACAGCTATGACAATGCCTGACCCGCAAACCAGCGCAGGCCGGCAGGCGACTCAAGCGGTCATTCAGCGGGCAGGCTTATTTGCTTTTTACCAGCGACAGAGGCTCCACCGCCTGAGCGCATCCGGTACCAAGCCAGACCATTTCCAGAACCGCCTCCGAGAAGGCGGAAAGCGGTTGATCTATCGCGCCGTCAAGCCGCAACTGAATCAGGCGAAAGGCGCCGCCAAAGATCACCGAGGTAGCCACCCAGGGGTCGGCTTTTTTAATAAGACCCTGCTTCATGCCGTCCTGCACGATATTGCGCATTTTTATAAACGGCGCGGCATCGCAGATCAGTGGCTCTTGCGGCAGGAACTCCACATGCTTGGCGTTGAACACGAACGCGATGATATCCCGATGGGTTTCAGTGTATTGAAACAATTGTTCGATAATACTCTCGCACTGGCTCACTGGCGAGGGTATTTCAGCGATGGTGTCATCGACCATTTCTTCTATCTGCTTGAGGATATGCTGATAAAGCGCTCTGGCAATCCCCTCTTTGCCACCAAAATGGTTATAGATAGAACCGATGCTGACATTGGCCCGTTTCTGGATTTCGTGCACCGAAACATTGTGGTAGCCGTGCAGCACAAACAACTCCAATGCCGCAGTCATGATTCTGCAGTCTATCGGTTCCGGAACGGGAGGATCGGTGCGTAAATACGGCATGCAGCAATAGTACAGAAACAGATGTTTTGTGGCAATTGACAGAAGTGAACATTCATTCTATTCTAGATCCAGTTGTTTTTTCTGCCTGCCGGAACAGTGCATCCGAAGCAGACAGAAAATAAAAAAATACAATACCGCAAGCCGAAACCGGCTGCTGCTGTGTAGCATTTTCATTCAGGCCGCTTGCCTTTCGCGGCAGGCCGATAGAGATGTGTTGACAACAAATATCAGGGCTGCCGCCTGGCCCCAACACTGGCAGCGGAACGATGGATTCCGCGGCGCATTCGGTTCCCGTACGCAATCCTCTGCGGTTGAGCACAAAGCGCCCCGGTCACCCCTGATAAAAAACGATAAACCACTTTTACGTAGGAGATACTCACATGAAATGTAAAGCCGCCGTTGCCTGGGCACCGAAAAAACCGCTGGAAATCGAAGAAATAGAAGTGGAAGGCCCGCGTGAAGGGGAAGTATTGCTGAAAGTCGTGGCCTCGGGTGTTTGTCATACCGACGCCTTCACCCTGTCTGGCGATGACCCGGAAGGCGCCTTTCCCTGCGTGCTCGGTCATGAAGGTGGCTGCGAGGTTGTCGAGTGCGGCCCCGGGGTGCAAAACCTTAAACCCGGCGATCATGTTATTCCGCTTTACATCCCCGAATGCGGCCACTGCGAATACTGCCATTCGGATAAGACCAATTTATGTCAGTCGATAGCCTCCACCGTCTGGACCGGCTATATGCCGGACGGCACCAGACGTTTTTCCAAGAACGGCAACCCGATTTACCACTACATGGGCTGTTCCACGTTCTCTGAATATACCGTGGTACCGGAAATTGCTCTGGCAAAAATCAACAAGGAAGCCCCGCTCGACAAAGTCTGTTTGCTCGGCTGCGGCGTCACCACCGGCATAGGCGCCGTATTGAACACAGCCAAAGTGGAACCGGGTTCCACAGTAGCAGTATTCGGCCTGGGCGGAATCGGCCTGTCCTGTATCCAGGGCGCGGTCATGGCAAAAGCGTCCAGAATCATCTGCGTGGATATCAACCCGGATAAATGGGAGATCGCCAAAAGCCTTGGCGCCACGGATTTTGTCAATCCGAAAGAACTCAGCGGCACCACCACCGAAGCGATCGTCGAAATGACCAACGGCGGCGTCGACTACTCCTTTGAATGTATCGGCAATGTCCACGTCATGCGTGAAGCGCTCGAGTGCTGCCATATGGGCTGGGGGGTTTCGACCATTATCGGGGTTGCCGGAGCCGGTCAGGAAATCAGCACCCGCCCCTTCCAGCTGGTCACGGGCCGAACCTGGAAAGGCACGGCATTCGGCGGCGTCAAGGGCCGTACGCAGTTGCCGGGTTATGTCGACCGCTATATGTCCGGCGAAATCGAGCTGGACAGCATGGTCACGCACACCATGCCGCTGGAAGATATCAACAAGGCATTTGACCTGATGCACGCCGGTGAAAGCATCCGCTCAGTTATCATATTCTAAGAGGGAACCATGCAGGAATCTGAAAGCTTCAAGGAGTTCGGGGGTTGGCTTAAACGCTATACCCACGACTCCGAAACATGTCATTGTCAAATGACCTTCTCCGTGTATCTGCCGCCGCTGGCGGAAACGCAGAAAGTCCCTGCTGTTTACTGGCTGTCCGGGCTGACCTGCACCGACGATAATTTTCGTGACAAGGCAGGGGCGCAACGCTACGCCTCGGAACTCGGCATCGCCCTGATCATACCCGACACCAGCCCGAGAGGGGACGATGTCCCCGACGAGCCGGACCGGTACGATCTCGGCAAAGGCGCCGGTTTTTATGTTAATGCAACCCAGGCGCCGTGGAACAAGCATTATCATATGTACGACTATATTACGCAGGAGCTTCCGGCACTGATCGAGAAAAACTTCCCGATCATTCCCGGCAGGCGGTCGATTTCCGGGCATTCCATGGGCGGGCATGGCGCCCTGATCTGCGCCTTGAAAAACCCCGGCATGTACAAGTCGGTATCGGCTTTTGCACCAATCTGCAACCCGGTCAATTGCGGATGGGGACATGGCTGCTTCGGCGCTTATCTCGGCGATCAGCAATCCGACTGGGCGGCCTATGACGCCACCTGCCTGATCGAAAACGGCGCCGAGCCCATCCCGCTCCTGATCGATCATGGCACCAGCGATGAATTCCTCGCCGATCAGCTTTATCCGCAAAACCTGCAAAAGGCCTGCGAGGAAAGCAACTTTCCTGTAACGCTGCGCATGCAGGAACAATACGATCACAGCTATTACTTCATTTCGACATTTATCGGTGAACATCTGGCCTATCACGCCAAGGCACTGATGGCTGACTGATATGCACCGCAAACCGGCCCCGGGCAGACGAGTTCTGAGTTACCTGGGGCCGGCTTTGCTCACACTGCTCTGCCTGGCAAACGGTAAAACCACCGAAGCAGGTCAAGACTCTCCCGGTCTCGGCTTACCCGTCGATCAATCCATTCTCGAACGACTCGATCAACGCGATATCTTCCCGGACGGAAAAAACCTGCCGCCCGGCAACGGAACCGTCAGCGCCGGGCGGACACTATTCCAGCAGCAATGCGCGCATTGCCATGGTCGCGAAGGACTTGGAGGAAACGCCGAGGCACTGGCCGGCGGCGAAGGACAACTGACGGACTCCTATCCCGATAAGGTCATCGGGCTGTACTGGCCTTATGCATCGACTTTATTCGACCTGATCAGACGTGCGATGCCGCTCGATCGGCCCGCCAGCCTGCGAGATGATGAGGTTTATTCACTGACCGCCTATCTTCTGTATATCAACGGTATCCTTGAGTCCGACTCCGGAACAGTTGACAAACAGGCCCTGCAGAATATCCAGATGCCCAATCGCAACGGTTTTATCCGGATCTATCCGTCCTCTGAATAAGGCTCTAGACTTTTTCCGGTGGCTTGGAAATAAAACAATAGACCGTCGAATCGTCGGAATTGTTTACGCTCTCGGTCAGCAGGGAATAAGGTATCGCACCCAACTTCCTGCTCTTGTCCTCATCGGCAACGCTGTAAACCGCCAGAAAGGAATTATAGGTCTTGTCACATCCCTGATAATGCCTCGCCGCCACCCAGGGTTGACCGACCGCAGTCTGGTCGCTGAAGGATGAGGAAAACACCGCATATTCAGCCTTGGCTTTTTTATCCGGCGACACCATGCTCGCACCAATCAGGTTATGAACGCTCACTTTTTGGATCAACCACGACTTGTCGCCAAGACGGATCTCGCCACCTACGACCTCCTGCCTGCTTTCGGCATTTAGTTCAAAATATCCGCCGGCGGCAATCTCTGCCACCAGTAATTGTTGAGCCATTACATTGCCGGATATCAGTAGACAAATGGCGCTGACAGCCCATGCCGCCGTTGAGGAAACTATTTTCTGCACGTTTTTATGCCTCTGGAAATCTTTATGTCAGGAAAAAATCCCGAAGCTGTCCGGGATAAATACATCTTCGTCGGTTCCAGTTAATGCACTTTCGGAAGAATACTGTAATGCAGCGATTTCCCGCAATTCTCCGCTAAAGGTAAGATGCATGAACCTGGTATTCATGTTATCTTTTATGGGTATTATATCAAAAATAAATATACCGTTCTCGGTAAAGCTGGTTCTAATAAAGAGGTAGCGGACGCGTGTAAATCAATAAAAATAAATTCCGCTGCCCATAACATATCGGGAGGAAAGTTATGAGCAGGGCTTTTGTTGAGTCTGGGAAAAATATCTCCAGGCTTGATCAAATACTTACGACCATAAAACAAGAGCGTCAATTGGCGCGCCCCAGTCGACGACTGCACGTCGTTCGCTCCTGGGAACGCTGCCTGAACGACTTTCGCCTTAATCCGGACGGCCCTGCCCGACCAGTGGTGCTGGATGAGACCGAACTCGACGAACGATGCACTGAAAAATGGCCGCTGCTGGCGATAGCCCAGTGCGAAATCGAGAACCTGCATGAGCAATTGTCGGGTAGCGGTTCCGCAGTGATGATCGTCGACACGGATGGCTATGTGCTGAAATACCTGGGCGACCGGGAGTTTTCCGAAATAACCCGCATGAGCGGTCTACACGCCGGCGCAAACTGGAGCGAATCGGTCCAGGGCACAAATGCCATGGGAACCTGTCTGGCCGAAAGACAGCCAGTCCTCATCCACCACACCGAACATTTTTTCTCACGCAACGTTGTGCTGACCTGCGCAGCCTCGCCTATTTTCGACGCACAGGGAGAGCTGCTGGGCGTACTCGATGTCTCCTGCGCCTCAAGCCTTGCACAGCAGCATACTGCGGTGCTGGTCAACATGTCCGCACAGACGATTGAAAACCGCCTGTTTATGGACAAATACCGCAATTTCTACTGTATCCGCTTTCACAGCCGCCCGGAGTTTATCAACACGCCGGGAGAAGGCATTATCGCTTTTGACGGCGCCGGCAAAGTCATTGCCTTGAACAGATGTTCGAGACAACAATTCGGCCTCAAGCAAGCCATCCAGGCCGGGCAATATTCTCTTCGGGATCTGTTCGAAGCCACCGAGGATGAACTGCTGGCCTTTGCCGAACGCCAGTCAATCTATCCGACAGAAATCAGATGTGCCCAGAACGGCAGGCGCTTTTACGCGCTGGCACAACCGCCATCCTCATCCAACCCATCCCGGCTGGTCAGTCTCAGACAACCGGAAGCAAAACCCAAGGCGAAAAGAAATACAATCAAAGCACCGCTGATCGATTCGCTTGAGTTTGGCGACGATTATATGCGGGCTTGTATTGAGCGGGCAAAAAAAGTTATCAACATAAGTCATTTACCGATAATCATCAGCGGAGAAACAGGCACCGGAAAAGGCCTGCTGTCCAAGGCCCTGCACCCTTTCAGCGACCGGGCCGACAAACCGTTTATTTCGGTCAACTGTGCGTCCATCCCCGAGTCGCTGATTGAAAGCGAGTTTTTCGGTTACTCCGCCGGCGCCTTTACGGGAGGCAGCCGGGGCGGCAATATTGGCAAAATTCAGGCTGCGGACGGGGGCACGCTTTTTCTCGACGAAATCGGTGATATGCCCTTACACCTGCAAACCGCTTTATTGCAGGTTCTTGAAGACCGCGAAGTGATACCGCTTGGTTCATCGACCCCTATACCCGTTAACATAAGATTGATCAGCGCAACACATCAGGACCTCGGCAAACTGGTTGAAAAACGGCAGTTTCGAGAAGACCTGCTGTACCGCCTGCAAGGTCTGACGATTCAACTGCCGCCGCTGCGGGAAAGAAAAGACCGGCTTAACCTGGCCTGTAGTTTTCTCAACGAAAACGCAATAAAGCAAATGTCCTTCAGCAAAAAAGCCGAAGAGTTGATTCAGGGATATGTGTGGCCGGGAAACATCCGACAACTCCGAAAAACAATACAAACGGCGCGCATTTTCGCCAGATCGGAGGTTATCTGTACCAGTGAGTTCCCAGAGGAAATAATCCGCAACTTTTCACCCGAACTCTTAAACGAAGCACTGGCAATCGGGGACAGTCTGGAACAGCCGTTTCCATGCACGCATCAGGCTTTCTCTCCGTTGGAACAGGCCGAAAAACGGGCCATCGAAAATGCTCTGCGGGATTATTCATGGAGTGTGACCAAAGCGGCCAGGCATCTTAATTTAAGCAGAACCACTCTATACAGAAAGCTGAAAAAATACGGGATTGAATCGCCTGTATAGACCTTCAGATAAATTACCGCAGCTTATCATCGGCCCGCTTTAAAACAGCGGGCCAGGACTTGTCGGCAACACGCCTCAAGCTCTGCCACAGATAGAACAGCAAAAAACACAACAAGGCCAAAGCGGAAAAATATGGCGCAAGCACGGTGCTTTTGGTCTTTTTACTGATAAACTCCCTGGATTTCAGCAAAGCCTTCAAATCCGTTCCGGGCGACGCATTAAAATAATGCAAATTCAGTGTGCGGCTTAACTCCTGCAGATGCGATTCTTTCAGGGAGGACAAGTGCTCGGTGCCCTGCTCGATTCTCTTTTGCAGATTTTCATCATCAACCCCTACCGGCGCTTTCCCGTCATTTGTGCTTCGGCCCAAGGAATAGTTATCGACCTGCAAGACCTGGCCTGCCTTCCAGTAACCGATAAAGTTGCCTTTATAGGAATACAACGGTATAGGTACAGGCAGCGATCCTCCGATACCGATAATAGCGCCGGACACCGCTTTGTTCTGACCCGAATATTTCGGACGATAGGTTTCGTGCAGAGGCGGCGCTTCATGTCCGTCCGTCAGAAAAACCACATTCACGGGCTCGTCCAGCAAATTCTCCGATACCTCCAACGCCGAAAAAATCCCCTTGCTTACCTCACTGCGTGCCTCCCAGGCCATCCGCCAATCAATTGCATCAATTGCACTGGAAATTTCCGTGTAGTGCTCACAGACCTCAACGGCCTTAAAAAGTGCAAAGCTTCTGTGGCCGGTAAAAATACCCAGAGCGATCTCAGACCCGCAAGGCAAATCGGCAAGGGCCTCGATAACCAGCTTTTTTGAATACTGCAGGCGCGATACCTGATCATCGCCCAGAGCGATATCCTTTACATTCATGCTTTGGGTGATGTCGAAGACAATAAAATGATGGTAAACCTTGCCTGGAATATTCACTCTGAAATCGCATGCCGCCAGTATCACCAGAAACAGACCGGCCAGCGATAACACCAGCCGCGGGGTGGCAAAACGGCGAATACCGGATAGTCCTGTCAGAGCGCGATTGAAGCTGTCCATCACTCAATACCCAACACTGGTGTTATCGTGGTCGCTCATTTCCTCTCTCCGCTTGCCACTTCACGGCAAACGTTCATAGGCGGTTGTTTCAACTGGCGCACTGGGACTTCTCTCCGGCATGATGTCATCCTCCTGGGCCTCACGGAATTCGGCGTCCGGCAGAACCTGCAGCACTCTGGCCAGATTGTAGCGGGATGGCCAGTGCGAATTGTCAGCACGCAATATCATCCGATAGTTTTCCTTGGCCAGCTCGATGTAAGGGATCCGTGCGTCTGATCTGGCTGACTCTTCGAGCGCCACCGCCTTACGCAGATAGATCTCGGCCAGATTGAAACGTGCATTTTGCACAAGGCTTTTGTCGTCGAAGGTCAGGACGGTATTGTAGTATTTCTCCGCTGTGTCGAAGTCACCGTCGTGATAAGCCTTCCAGGCCACCAGTGATTGCGCAAAAGCCGATTTATCAACCAGGGCTGCATCAAAACCACTGCTATCCAGCACTGCCCGGTTCATTGCACTTTCCAGCTGGTACGAGCGATATTCAACGCCGATCAGGACCAGGCTTATCAGCATGATGACAACAGCACCCGTTTTCGGTAAAGACCGCCTCATGAGTTCTGCCTCGCTGCCGGCCACTGCCTTAGCTCCAACAAGGTAGCCAGCACAATGACAAGCGCCAGCAAAGCGGCCACCGAATAGCAGACTGCGGCATAACTTTTACGCGGCCTGATTTCCTCATAGCGCATCGGCAAATTCTGCAAGCTGTTGATGTCGTCCGCCGCCCGCTGCATATCGTCCGGATTTTCAGCCATATACGCATGATAAGGCGTATCCGTACTGTCGAAAAAGCGATGTAATGCCAACTCCGGAGACGGATCCGGATTATCGCCGATAATTCTCGGCCCGGTAGCCGAGCGCATATACAGCCAGTACACGGTAACCTGATTGGCTCTCAGCAGATCCCTGATGGTTTTTCGCATACTCCCGTCCAGCTGGGCCGCACCGTCGGAAACGAGAATGACAATCCGTGAGCCGGTATAGGGTTTGTCGTCAAAATAACGGATCGCACTTTCCATACCCGCGCCGATATTGGTCTGCGCCAGACCGCGTCCGATTGCGCTGCTTTCTATGGACGCCTTGACGATATCGTGCTTGTTGGTCAACGTTACCACCGGAATCGGCAGCGTGCTGAAGATCATCGTACCCAGCATGTCGGATTTTCGCTTGTCGACAAATTCACCGAGAATCCGGCGGGCAACCGTTATTTTCGAATCCTCGTTAACAAGCTGGCTGACGGAAATGATTTTTTTATTGGTGGCAAAGGTTTGGTCCATACTGCGGCTTCTGTCGAGCAACAATACGATTTGCGCGCCCTGTCCGATTGTGGAAACCGTGTACTGTGGCTTGTGTATACCGGCCAGCGCCACGATGACAAGAGCTATCAACAATACCCCCGACGCTCTTAAAAAATAATCCAGATATCTTGACAGAGGATCATCCGGAATCAGATTGACCGAGGTAAACCTGAATTCATCGGATGTTTTACCCAACAGTGGCAGTATTGCCAACGGTAACAGCCATAATACGTAGGCGTGCGAAAAGGCCAGGCCTTTCATGCCAGACGCTCCAGGCGCCGGCAGGTTCTGCATAATGGCAAAAGATCATTTTCAATACTCAGCGGCTTGCTTTCCTTGCGGGAAAAATCATAAAACTCCGCGTTTATCGAATCGTAGACGGCTTGTATAATCTTCCGACAATCTGAAAATACCGGATATTTCTGAAAGAAATCATCAAGGTCTTCGGACATCACCACTGAGCCATAGGTTTCCCGCATGGCACCGTGAACTACCTTTAAAGCATCTCTGTACCCCGCTGCCTTTTCGTTACGGGAAATAACCGACAATTCACGGACGGCTTTGGCAAACGGCTTGTTACGTGCGCGGAGCAAACCCGGCCCATAGATAAGAAACAACAAATAGAGCAAAGCCAGCAAAAATAATCCGACCAGAGCCAGTATCCGCCACAAACGGTAGTTGACATCGAGCGGCCGGGGCGGCTCGGCCATCTGCAACTCCGGCAACTGACCGGGGTTGCGAACCTCGTGAGTCAGCACAGGCGCCAGGGTATAAGCGGTGGGTCCAATCACCACAGGCCAGCTTTCATCCCCTGAGACAAGATTGAAATCTATCGGTGGAACCACCAGGGCAGAAAGTTTTTCAGGATTACCGACGATCAGGTAGCGAAATTCTACAGACATCCTTCCTGCTTGCATTATTCCTGACTCATCGATATCCACTGATAATACTTCCAGCCAGCGGTTGATGCGGCGAATCTCCGGTAATGATTTTGTATCCAGCGTCCAGCCGTCGTTTAATTGCAGTTCAGCCTTGATGGAGATAATATCCCCTACCCGGTAGCCGATAGGCGCCGGCTGTTCGACCCGCATCTCGATGACAGCATTTTCCGAAGCCCGCAACGACTGACAGACCAATACCTGAAGAAGCAGCGCTAAAAGGCATCTGAAAAAAATCCAGTGTCCTGTTTTAATAATATATTCCGTAGACACCGTTAGTGACCCAGAAAATAATGACTGACACGCTCCGCGCTGAACTCATCGCACAGCATCAGCGGTCGCATCCCATAACGTGCAAACTGCCTGAAAACCTGCTGATCGTGTTCATGCTGATTGTCCCTGAGTTTTTTGAGAAAGCGCTCGCGTAATAAAAACATCTTTCTTTCGCGGGACTCGCTATCGTAAACATGCGCTATACCGAATCTCGACGTATCCAGGGTTTCAGCGCTATCCCTGAGAACAACCGGAACCACCATGTGCCCGCTCAGGCTCAAGGCCAGCTTCTCGATGAAATCCGCTTCAAGGTAAAAATCCGACACCAGAAAAACCAGTGACTTTTTACCCGGCAAGGCGTGCACGGCATCCAGCAGGCCGTTTGCGCTTCGCCCGTCAAAATGCAGTTCATTGATCCTTTCGGCCAGATCGATCCCAGCTTCCGGACGGCGCATTTTATAAAGGGAAATATTTTCCCTGTAGCGCTCATCAGCACCCAGGAAGCTGTACACATCACCATTCCGACATACCGACAACGCCAGCGATGCCAGAAATGAAGCCATCAATGTCTGCTTGCTGGCTGTGCCCGTGAAATTCATGGACGCCGACATGTCCGCCAGCATGATCACATTGATGGAGCCCTGCTGCTTGTAACGCCTGACGAACAATCGGCCAAGCGGGTCTTTCAGACCGGCCCTGACATCAAACCGTCTCGGGTCCTCTCCGTCGCCAAATGGCCTGAAGTCGTTAACCTCAAACCCGGCCCCGGTTTGTCTTGAACGGTGCAAGCCCGCGCGCCCGGTTTTGGGTTGCCACTGGATATGGTAATAAAATTCCTCGAGTTTTAACTTCCGACCTGCAGACATGATTTTGTCTTTACGGCGAACTGATAGTGCTTATCATGCTGTCGACAAACGCATCGGCTATCTCGGTTCTGCGCATTTCATACACCGGCGTAAAAAAAATCCGGTGCTTCATGCAGTCGGCGAACAGATCCCGGATATCCTCCGGCAGCACGATTTCCCTGCCCTCCAGCCAGGCACGAACCCGCGCGGCCTTCAGTAACATACTCATGCCGCGCGGGCTTGCTCCGGACTGAATCAGACGGCTTACGTCAACATCGCTCACACTGATGGAATACAACTCCGGCTCCCTGCTGGCACTACAAAGTGAAAGTGCATACTCCTGGACTTTTCTGGATACATGCACCTGATTTTGAATCAGCCCGGAAATCGCATTGAGTTTTTTAAAATCCAGAATATTTTCCGCCACCGATTCGATCAATGTGTCGGCATCGTGGAATCTGACATCAGTCATCAGGGCGAGCTGCAGTTCGGGATCTTTCGGCAGACCGATGCTGAACTCCATCATAAAGCGGTCGCGGGCGGCAGCGGGAATTTCGTAGGTTTCGTCCCTCTCCATCCGGTTACGGTCAGCAAATACCTGCAAATGAGGCATATAATAATCGGTGTTGAAGGCGGTTACGCTGCGCTCCGCCATCACGCGTAACATCATGGAATGGACCTGCGGTCTGGCCCGGTTGATTTCATTGAAAAAAAAGATCGACAGACGCTCACCGTGCTTGAGTATCGGCCCCGGATTGACCACCGGCTTGCCTTCCTCGCTGATATACGTGTGATAGACGAGGTCACTGGGAAGAAGGTCGACCGTTCCCTCGATACGTTCGATCTCACCGCCCACGGCCCGGCTGACGGCCCGCAGCAGGGTAGTTTTACCCACCCCGACATCGCCTTCCAGCAGAACGTGGCCACGGGAAAAGACCGCTACTGTAATCAACCGTATGGCTCTCGACTGGCCGACCACGACCTTGCCTATCTGCTCCTCCATTGACAAGGCCAGCTTGCGCCAATGATCCAGATCTTCGGAAAGGGGCTCATTGCTATTCGCCATATCAACGTTCACAATCGTTTTTTCCCCTGTATTTCCCGTAAAAATCCGACTCAGTAAGACAAATATTTTATTAAAATGCAAGCTGCTGGATTAAAGTAATTATTAAAATCAGCGGCGTTAAAAAACCGCTGATAGAAGCCCGTTTTTTTGTTCATTTAAGCAACTGTTGATTGCTTTTTGTGACAAAATGCCCCATCGATGCTACAACGTGATATGGGCTTTCCAACAGGTGTTTCACGATGATTTTATCCAGACGATTAATCACGCATTTGTTACCCGCGCTCGTTTTGTCATTCCCCGTCTCTGCTGCCAGCCGCCTCTTTACCGACATCGACACGCCACCGGGCATTAAAATCTGGCATGGCAACCATAATAACCATATATTCTGTACCGGCAGCGGCTCACCGACCGTCGTCCTCGAATCCGGTCTTGGCGGCAACTCCCTGGACTGGGTGCTGGTCCAACCGGAAATCGCCCGCTTTACCCGGGTTTGCAGTTATGATCGTGCCGGCTATGGCTGGAGCGATTCGGGCAATTTACCCCGCTCGATTCCCCGCCTGGCTGCCGAGCTGGAGATATTGCTGCGACTGGCCGGGGAAACGCCGCCTTATATTCTGACCGGGCATTCTTTCGGCGGGCTGATCAATCAGTTTTTCGCTGCCAGCTATCGTGACAAGGTGGTGGGCATGGTGCTGGTCGACTCCTCGAATACGGAACAATTCGAGCGCCTGGAAAACGACCGCAGGACCGCGAGGCTCACGCCGACCAGCCCGAGTTTTATCTTGTATAACAGCACCAGCATTCCGGAGGCCATTCCGAATGAATACAAACCCCTGGCGAGATTGCTGGCGACCAAACGTAAATCGGTCCGCGCGCTGTACAGTGAATTGCGAAACTTTCGCCGCTCCGTCGATGAACTCAAGGGGCTCGATGCAAGCCGGGCGGATATTCCGGTAAAGGTGATCAGTCGTGGCGTTATTCCGCCGGCGGGCTCCAGCTTGTCAAACGATCAAGTCGGCAAACGGGAGGTCGTCTGGAAAAAAATGCAGGAAGATCTCGCCAGAAAAAATAATGCGGCCTTGCTTGTATCAAAGAAACCGGATCACTATATCCAGTTATCCGATCCCGCTATTGTCGTCGATGCGGTCAGGTCGGTATTCAACGATGTCAGGAATAAAGGCCTGTGAGTCTGACACTACGCATTAATCTGGTACTGACCGTCTTGCTGCTGTTTGCCTTTTACATCGCAGCAATCGTCAGCGGTAACAATATTCAGAAGGTTATTCTGGAGCAGGTCAACAAATCCAGTGATGCGGCCCTGTCGCTTATCAGCAGCATCCTGACCAATCAGAAACTGGATGATAAAAGCAAACGACAGCTGATCGTACACGTATCGTCCCTGATCGACACACAGTTATTACAAGTCGACTACTACGGTGTCGACGGACAAACGATCTTTACCGCCAACGCACCCAGCGATCGATCAAAACAACAGGCTCCCGCCTGGTTCAGCAAACTGATCTCCATCGATACCCCACCCCGTTATCAGATTTTTTTACCCACGACGCCGAACAGCCGGGTTCAACTCGGCATAGACCCCAATGACAAAATCGATGAAGCCTGGGAAAATACCAAGCCCTTGTTGCTGCTGGCCTTGTTATTTGCAGCCTTTTGTTATCTGCTGGTTTTTCTCAGCGTTAAATCGGCCCTGAGACCCGTCATCAGCATTGTAAACGGTCTGGAATCGATCAAGAAAGGCAATTACGAGGCACGTATTCCCCGTTTTCGTTCCCCCGAGCTGAGCGATATTTCCGAAAAGATCAACGGTGTCGCTGAAACGCTGGAGACAGCGAAAAACCTCGAACAAACCATGGCGAAACAAGCCGTACAGGCACTGGAAAAAGAACGCCAGTACCTTGCCAGGGAATTGCATGACGAGCTGGGCCAGTCCATCAGCGCCATCAAGGCCATCGCGGTCAGCTCCGGTTGCGATGAAAACAACACGCATATTTCCAGCAAACAGGCCATCGAGGACCTTTGCGATCATGTCTATGGCGTGGTAAATACACTGATGCGACGGCTTCGCCCGGTTGTGCTCGAAGAGCTCGGTCTGGTGGTTGCACTGCGTCAAATGATCGATGACTGGAATGACAAGAACAGCGAGGTTTTCTGCAAATTGTCAATCCGTGGTGATTTCGAGCAGCTGTCCGACGAGGCGTCTATTCATCTGTACCGTGTCGTGCAGGAAGGCTTGACCAATATTTCAAAACATTCAAATGCGACGGAAGTGGACATCAAATTGATACATCAAGCTGACACCGGTATCTCCTTGACCATACGGGACAACGGGAGTATTACAACTATCGATAGCTCCGACAGCCGATACGGTCTTCGCGGTATACGTGAAAGAATCGACG
>JAGRHW010000700.1 GCA_020444765.1 Gammaproteobacteria bacterium
GAACGCGGTGATTTACTGGCTGCTGCCGCGTGTTGCCGGCGAGCCACTGATGCGCCTGATCCGCATGTCAGAGCATGGCGGCTGTCCTACAGTATCCAATATCTGGCGCAATACCCGCACCGTCCGCACCTGGCCGCCGATCCGTTGGCTGGCCTGGAATATGGCCTATCACGCTGAGCACCACGCGCTCGCCGCCGTACCCTTCCACGCCCTGCCCCGTCTGCACGCGCTGGTCGGGGATCGTTTCGAGCATGTTGAACAAGGTTATTGGCGGGCACAGCGCAGCCTGATCCGTAATGGCTGGCGCAATAGTCACGCCTGACTGGATTCCCGCCTGCGCGGGAATGACGGGCGGGAGTGTCCGCTTTTATTAACCCAGAACAACAGTAACAAACCAATAGCAAGAACAACTCGCTTCATTCGATTGCCTCCCTTCAGAACGCTCTTAGCAAGGCGCAAGTGTAACCACCTATACCGTCAGTATCCGTCACTAGGAGAATACCGTCAGGACTCAGGAACAGTTCTTGTAGTCTGAATCCTAATGCTGGAGGTGGTGCAGGTGGGCAAAACTCAAAGTCTTCAACCTCGTCCAGGTGGATACTACCGTTATCGTATGTAGGTTTATAAAC
>JAGRHW010000701.1 GCA_020444765.1 Gammaproteobacteria bacterium
GCATCAACTGGACCAAGACGGTAGCAGATGACCCTATTTTCCCGCATCGCGGCTGGCGCCTGTTCGCTCAGCTCAGTGGTGCCTCCAACGCCGTGCTGTCGGACCTGAGCTTCGTGCAACTGTATGCCAGTGGCAAATATGTGCACGATTTTGGCCCCGGTCGCCTCCTGCTGCGCTCCGAACTGGCCACCTCCGTGGTAGACGGCGTGGAGGATCTACCCGTATCCATCCGTTACTTTACCGGGGGCGACCAGAGCGTACGCGGTTACCAGTACGGCAGCCTGGGCGCCACCAACGATGACGGCGAAGTCGTCGGCGGCAAGCATCTGCTGACCGCCAGCGTCGAATACGATTTTCAGGTGCTGCCCAGCTGGCGCGGCGCCGTGTTCTATGACACGGGCAACTCCTTTGCCGACTACACAAACCTGGCACTGAAGGCCAGTGCCGGCCTCGGCGTGCGCTGGCAATCCCCGATTGGTCCCATTCGCGCCGATGTGGCACGCGCGCTCGATGGCAGCGGCTACCGGCTGCACGTCACCATGGGGCCGGACCTATGACAATGAAGCCCCGTCTGCTGAAAATCGCTACCGGGACGCTGCTGGTGCTGATGATTGTGCTGGTGGCCGTGC
>JAGRHW010000702.1 GCA_020444765.1 Gammaproteobacteria bacterium
CCGGAAATGACCAGCCGGGGTTATCCGCGCCCGTTTGTGCTCGGTCTGCTGGCGGCGGGTGGCACGCTCGGCATTCTGATTCCCCCCTCGATTCCGATGATTGTATTCGGCTTTATCACCGAAGAGTCTGTCATTGCCCTGTTTTTAGCCGGTATCGGGCCGGGGCTGGTGCTGGCGGGCCTGTTTATCGTGTATTCGATGCTGTACGCAAAATGGTCCTCACAGGTGCAACGTGCCCCGAAAGCCAACTGGGAAGAACGCTGGCGCACTTTGCTGCGGGCGACGCCGACCGCCGGTCTGGCGCTGGTCATTATTGTCGGGATTTACGGCGGTATTTTCACCCCGACCGAAGCCGCCGCTATTGGTTTCGGCGGCGCACTGATCGTTACCGGGCCGATTCTGCGCACGCTGAGCTGGCGCGGTTTGCAAGAGGCTGTGATCGAAGCCATGGTGACCACGGTCGCCATTCTGCTGATCGTGGCGGGCGCCAAAGTGTTCGGCAAAGCGATCACGCTCTACCGTATTCCGCAGGATATCTCGGCCTTTATCGCCGCCAATATTAACGAAGCCGGTATGTTCGTGCTGGTCGTTGCGATTGTGCTGGGACTGATGGGGCTGGTGCTGGAAG
>JAGRHW010000703.1 GCA_020444765.1 Gammaproteobacteria bacterium
GGCGCTCGGCGCCTCCGGTTGCGGCAAGACGACGTTGCTGAACGTCATGGCGGGGTTCATCCAGCCAACCTCGGGCAAGTTGCTGCTTCATGACCAGCCGGTCACCGGTCCCGGCAAGGACCGTGGTGTCGTCTTCCAGAAGCACGCCCTGCTGCCGTGGCTGAACGTTATCGAGAATGTCGAATTCGGCCTTAAGCTGCAGGGTGTGGCGGCAGCGGAACGCCGTCGGATCGCCGAGAGCAATCTCGAACTCGTCGGGCTGAAGGATTTCAAGGCCCATCCGATCTATCAGCTCTCCGGCGGCATGCAGCAACGTGTCGGCCTTGCCCGCGCGTTGACCTCCAATCCCGAGATGCTCCTCATGGATGAGCCGCTCGGCGCGCTCGACGCATTCACCCGCGAAACCATGCAGGAACTCATCATGCGGGTTTGGAAGCGCAGTCAGAAGACGGTGTTTTTCATCACCCACAGCGTCGAGGAGGCGCTGTTCATGGCGACGCGCCTGATCATCATGTCGCCGCGCCCGGGCCGCGTCACGCACCAGTATCAGCTCGATTTCTGCCATCGCTTCCTCGAGCAGGGTGATGGCCGCGCGATCAAGTCCTCGCCCGATTTTATCAAGATGC
>JAGRHW010000704.1 GCA_020444765.1 Gammaproteobacteria bacterium
GAAATCCATCGACTGCGCCCTGTCCCCGATCCAGCCGAGCGCCCCGCAATAGGCCCCGCGCGGCTCGCCTTCCTGATCGCTCAATATGTCCATGGCCCGCAGTTTCGGTGCCCCCGTGATCGACCCGGGCGGAAAGGCCGCCGCGAGCAGATCGAGCGCGTCCTTTCCCTCGGCCAGACGCCCTGAGACCGCCGAGACCAGGTGATGCACATTGGCGTAGCTTTCCACCTTGAACAATTCGGGCACCGTGACCGACCCGGGCGCACACACGCGCGACAGATCGTTGCGCATCAGATCGACGATCATCAGGTTTTCCGCCCGGTCCTTCGTACTGTCCGCAAGCTCGGCTTTCAGCGCCGCGTCCTCTTCGGGCGTCGCGCCGCGCGGGCGCGTCCCCTTGATCGGGCGGGCTTCCACCGTGCCGGTCTCGAGGCGCAGGAAGCGCTCCGGCGAGTTCGTCACGACCACCCGGTCCGGCGACAGGCGCAGCCAGGCGCCGTGGGGGGCCGGGCTGTTCGCGGTCAGGCGGCGGAACAGGTCGAAGGGCGTGTCCCCGCCCCCGAGCCGGCCGGCGAAAGGCTGGGACAGATTGGTCTGATAGATATCGCCGGCGCGGATGTGATCG
>JAGRHW010000705.1 GCA_020444765.1 Gammaproteobacteria bacterium
CGATAAAAGCGCGAGTCGTAGCGATTCCGCAGCCGAGGCCAACCGGCGTCGAAATTGGCCCACCAGGCCATCAGGGTGCGATCGTAATCCGGGCCGAAGTTGTGCCAGTCCTCGATCACGAAGCGCCGCTCCAGCACTTCGGTCAATTGCCGGGCGGAAGGGAGCTTGCCGTTGGGAAAGACGTACTTTTCCATCCAGGGATCGGTGGCGCGGGTGGTGGTGTAATCGCCGATGGTGTGCAGGAGAAACAGACCCTGATCGGCCAGCATGCGGTGGACGGTATCGAAGTAGGCCGGGTAATTTTTCGGGCCGACGTGTTCGAACATGCCGACCGAGACCGCCTTGTCGAACGATCCTTCCAGCTTGCGATAGTCTTGGAATTCGAACTGGACCGGTAAATCCGCGCATTGCTGCCGCGCATATTCCAGTTGCTGACGGGAGACGGTGACCCCGACCACCCGCGCGCCGTGATGGGTCGCCGCATGGTGGGCGAGTCCGCCCCAGCCACAGCCGATGTCCAGCAGTCGCTCGCCCGGTTGCAGCTCCAGCTTGCGGCAGATCAGTTCGAGTTTATGCCGCTGCGCATCGGCCAGATTATCGGCCTTCGCCCAATAGGCGCAGGAG
>JAGRHW010000706.1 GCA_020444765.1 Gammaproteobacteria bacterium
AAACCAGATCTTCATACGCCTTTACATCGGTGAACAGCGGCGACCCGCAATTACCACAAAATTTTCTCAGCACGGGTAAGCCACTTGTACCAATATCATCGTAAACACGCAAGGTGTCGCCATTCACGACCAACGAATCGGCTGGCACCGCAACTATAACCGAGAACGCGGTACCTGTTTGCCTCCGACAGTGAGTACAATGACATGCCGCCGACATGACCGGATCGGCGTCCGACTCATAATGAATAGCACCACATAAACAACGACCGGATATCCCACTCATCTCTATCCCCCGATTTGAATTAAGCCGGAAAAGCGTAACATTCCGATACCGTTCAAGAGAATAAACCAATAGCATTAGGAGGGTTTATCTGCCCTGTGTCCAAACAAAACACCGGCTGTTTACCCCGTTTTGTATTTTGCGTTGGAAAGTGAGATCGCCCACGGCACAACACAAAGCTTATTAGCCTTGAATCATGAGACGATATTGGGTCGCCGAGCTTGCGAGAATCTGCAAACCGGGATTTTGTTGAAAATAGAGCAGGCCTCAATACAACTGAGAGGTGCTGAATTTCTGCTCACGAGCACCAAAAGGTACCTGATGACCCTCAGGAGGGGTGTGT
>JAGRHW010000707.1 GCA_020444765.1 Gammaproteobacteria bacterium
TAGCGGCGCGCCCCCTCGCCGAGTGCGGTCAGGAGCACCACCGAGGCCACACCGATACTCATCGCGAGCAACATCAACAGGGTGCGGGTGCGTGCGCCACCGAGCGAACGCAGCGCGAAGCTGAGAAGGTCAGGTGTGCGCATCACCACTCTCATCGCTCTCGATCCGTCCGTCGACCATGCGGATCCTGCGCCGGGCGCGCCTGCCGATCACCGGGTCGTGGGTGACCACGATCAGCGTGATCCCGGCCCCGTTGAGGCGCTCGAGCAGACCGACCACCTCGCCGCCAGCGTGCTGATCGAGGTTGCCGGTGGGCTCGTCGGCCAGCAGCACCCCCGGCTTCATCACGATGGCACGGCCAATGGCGACGCGCTGGCGTTGTCCGCCGGACAGTTGGTCGGGGCGGTGGTGGGCGCGGTCGAGCAGGTCGAGTGAGTCCAGGACCTCGTGGACACGGGCCTTGCGCGCGTCAGGTGCCACGCCGGCGAGGACCATCGGCAGGCCGATGTTGTCGGCGGTGCTCAGACGAGGTACCAGGTGAAACGCCTGAAACACGAAGCCGATGTGGTTGCGGCGCAGCGCCGCGCGGCGTTCCTCGGGCAGGTCGGTGGTCTCGACGCCGT
>JAGRHW010000708.1 GCA_020444765.1 Gammaproteobacteria bacterium
GACGACCACCGGCAGCCGGCTGCCGGCCATGCCGGCGAAGAAGAGCGACGGTGACACCGGGATTTCGACCATCGCCAGCCGTGCTTCGAACTGCTCGACGCGGTTGCGTTCGAAGCGCGGCCAGGCGTCGGCGCCGGGGATGATTTCCTTGAGCGCGCTCATCATCTGGCAGCCGTTGCAGACGCCGAGGGCAAAGCTGTCCGGGCGCGCGAAGAAAGCGGAGAAGCTGTCGCGCGCACGCGCGTTGAAGAGGATCGTCCTGGCCCAGCCCTGGCCGGCGCCGAGGACATCACCGTAGGAGAAGCCGCCGCAGGCGACCGCACCCTTGAAGTCGGCCAGCGCGACGCGTCCGGCGAGGATGTCGCTCATGTGCACGTCGATGGCGGCAAAGCCCGCGCGATCGAAAGCAGCGGCCATCTCGAGGTGACCATTGACACCCTGTTCGCGCAGGATCGCCACGCGCGGGCGCGCGCCGCTGTTGATCATCGGCGCCGCGACATCGTCGCCCGGGTCGAAGCTCAGCGTCGCCGAGAGTCCGCTGTCGTGCCTGTCAAGAATGCGGTCGTAGGCCTGCTGCGCGCATTCCGGGTTGTCGCGCAGCTGCTGCATGCGGAAGCTGGTCT
>JAGRHW010000709.1 GCA_020444765.1 Gammaproteobacteria bacterium
TTCGCCGAGTTGGCGCCACGCGGCATGGCGCGCGACGTGCTGGCCCGGCTCAAGCGCCAGCTGCATCAGGCCAAGGCCGACGGCATTCCGCCGCAGCGCTTCGTGGGCGAGGGCCCGCAGGGGCAGGAAGTGGCTCGCCTCTATACCGACTATCAGGCCCGCCTGGCGGCCTTCAATGCGGTGGATTTCGACGACTTGATCGCCCGTCCGCTGTGGTTGCTGGAGAGCGACGAGGGTGTGCGCGAGCGCTGGCACCAACGCTTCATCCATCTGCTGGTCGACGAATACCAGGACACCAATCCGGCCCAGTACCGATTGATCCGGGCACTGGTCGGGCCGGGTCAGGGGCTGGCCGTGGTTGGCGACGATGATCAGTCGATCTACGCCTGGCGGGGCGCCGATCCGCGCAATCTGTTCCGTCTCCAGCAGGACTTCCCTGATCTGCAGGTGATCAAGCTCGAGCGCAACTACCGCTGTGCGCCGCGGATCCTCAAGGTCGCCAATGAGCTGATCGCCAACAACGCGCATCTGGTCGAGAAGCGCTTGTGGAGCGGTCTGCCCGAGTGCGAGCCGATCCGGCTGGCCTGCCTGCCCGATGTCGAGGAAGAGGCGCGCTGGATCG
>JAGRHW010000070.1 GCA_020444765.1 Gammaproteobacteria bacterium
ATCGAAGAGCGGATACGAGAGCTAGGTCTGCGTATCAGGCCGGGTGGGGATTTCGAGCTGGTCGATCCGATGAACAACCCGAATTTCGAACGCGACTGGCAGACTTACCACCGGATCATGGGACGCAAGGGCGTCACCCCGTCGTTCGCGCGCACGGTGGTCAGTTCGCGGCGTACCGCGCTGGCCGCCTTGATGGTCGAGCAAAACGATGTCGATGCGATGATCTGCGGCGCGGAAAGCGCCTATATGCTGCATTTACCGTTTATCAAGAATATCATCGGCATTCGCGGTTATCTCGACGATTGTGCGGCGATTACCTTGTTGATTCTGCCAAGCGGCACGTTTTTTATCACCGACACACATGTATCCGAGAACCCGTCGGCGCGTCAGATTGCGACCAATACGGCGATGGCTGCTGAAGTGGTGAGAAACTTCGGCCTGATACCGAAGGCCGCTCTGTTATCACATTCGAGTTTCGGCAGCTGGGATTCGAAACAGGTGAGGAAAATGCAAAAGGCCAGACGGATTCTGCGGGAAAAATATCCGCATCTCGCGGTTGAAGGAGAAATGCAAGCCGATGCTGCATTATCGGATGAAATCCGTGACCGGCTGTTTCCGAACAGCCGCTTCGAGGGACAGGCCAATCTGCTGGTCATGCCGGGGCTCAGTGCCGCCAACATCAGTTATAACATGGTTAAGATTCTTGGCGATGCGGTTCCGGTCGGGCCGATGTTGATCGGTACCAACAAGCCCGCACATATCGTGACAAACTCAGCGACAGTACGGGCGATTGTCAATCTCGCGGCTATCGCGGTGGTTGATGCCCAGGTAAGGCAAAAGCGCAAGGCTGAAAAAGCCTATCAGGCCGGACGGCAGGGCTGACAGACTGTTCCGCCGGGGGTTACGCTACCAGCACTCGATGCCGTCAGGCCCGCTGGCACTGCGTGTCGAGTTTTCATCGATACTCAGATTGCCGCACCGGGTGTCGCCGGCCTGTTCGTTTTGCGGTGTCGCGGTCAGGTCGTAGGAGATTGCCGTAACATTGGCGATGGACAAGGCATAGAATTTCTCCGGCGATTCCGATGTGCCGGTAATGACATTGCAGCCGACGTAGGTGAACGTCGAGGTTTTGCAGCGTTCCAGATTCTGAGCCGCCGTTAACAGCGCCAGATGTCCGTCCGAGCGGCGCGACTTGTAAATCTGCTGAACATAGGACGGGTAGGCGACAGCCGCCAGTATGCCCATGATCGCCACCACGATCATCAGTTCTATTAAGGTGAATCCCTTGCTGTTGTTTTTCATTCTCTTGCTTTCCTAGTCTTCACGTCTTCAGTTGCTTTGCCAGAACGTGCGTTGTGTGAGGTTGCCGAAATTCAAATCGAACTGTTCGGGACCGATCAGCAGAATCGGATCTATGCCATTACCGTTATCGACATCACTGGGGAACAGGGCGATCGCCTCCGGTGGAATGCCGCCATGGCTGAGTTCGGAAACCCGGTCGTTTTTGGTCAGATCCTCATCACTGCCATGACCGTCCAGATTGATGGTCGGACTGCCGTCGATAACGCTGACGGTATAGACCGCGCCTCCACCCAAAGAGGTTGAACAGGCGGTCGCGGCCTGTTCCGGACGATACGAAGTAAAGACCACCTGGTTATTGATGGTGACGCTTTTCGAGAGGACTTTTTCACCCGGCATTTCCATATCCAGCCGCCAGCCTTCACTGCTGCTCATATCCGCTTCGAGGTCATCGGTGACGTCCTGCAGATCCGATTCGGTGATCGGCGAGAAATTGCCGTTACCGTTATCCTTGCCGTAACCGGCCGGTGCGGAGTAGATTGCATTGCTTTTGATCATATAAAAGCGGTCCTGAACTTCCAGATCCAGCGGGTGTGCACGCCAGCCTGAACCGATCGAGATAGCCAGGGAGGCATTACCGTTCGTACTGATCAGAGCAATATCCGGTGAGTAATAGAAGCGTCTTGCGTCTTGTATACCGCTGCCGGAGAGTTTTGCCATCACGCCGCCCGTAACCAGGTCACTGGCACTGCTGGCATGTTTGTTTATATCGAAGCGCCAGATCTGGCCGCCCATATCGCCGATATACAGTTGATCGGCGATTCTATCCTTATCCAGATCGGTATCAACGATAGTGACATCAGCGGGCATGCTGTATTGCATGTCACTGAAGGTTTCTGTCGCACCGCTGCCGGTAAGTCCGGCTGACCAGACCAATGAGCCCGTGATGGCATCGACCATGTAGATAGAGTTACCGACTGAGTCTGGGGTAATCGAGGTGACATTGTCCTGATTGGTGTCGTAGCCGCCGGCAAAGATCAGAACGTTTCTTATCGTGCCGCCGATTCTGACCTGAGTAGGTTCGGCTTTAGACCAGGTTTGCCCGAGTGAAGCAAAATCAGGATTGGTATCACCGTCGATAATCCACTTCAGCTTGGGTTCGTTCTTGTTGGTTACGTCGAGCGCATAATATTTGTTACCACCCCGGCGCATACCGATATACAGATAGATTTTGTCGGTCGACGGGTTTTTCCAGTAAGTGACGGTGCCGTCAAGTCCGTACGGATGATCGATCGACGAATGATTGGTATAGAATTTGTCGAGATTCGGCAGCAGATCGGACGGGATAAAGGAGAACACTTCGCTACCGTCATCGGTGTCGATGGCATGCAGAAACCCTTCATTGGTACCGAAGAAAACAACCGAATCGGTTTCGCTGTAATTGATGATCGTCGGCCGTGAGTGCATCGGGTCGCCCAGGTGTTTGCGAATATCGCTGTAATTGCCGTCGTTATTCGCATCCTTGACGTCCACTCCGCGGGCCCATTTGACCAGATCGCTGTAATACGCATCCGACTGACCGGATATATCGAACAGGTCCTTGTTGAGATAGCTGTTGCTTTCATGAAGTATATTGCTTGAAGCGGACAGCAGCAGCGACGGGCTGACGTTGGTGAATACCTTGCGGTTGGTCAGGGTCAGCTCATTGGCTGCGCCGCCGGCGGCCACATCGGAACCGTCAACATTTTCCGACCAGAAGCTTTTCGCCGTATCCTTGAAAAAACCGGTGCTTTCATCAACGGCTTCATTACCGTTCGCATCGACAAGTCGGGAAGGGTTGCCGGCCAGACGATATTGTTTCAGGTTGCCGGACCAGGTCGGTTTCTCGGAGGGTTTGAACAGCGAGAAATAAATATCGTTACGGTGTGTCAGCCGATTGAACTGATTGACCGTCGCACCCGGAGAAACAAAGCTGGTATCAACTTTCAGAATTTCCGAAAGAATATTGTTGAACGCAGAAACCAGTTGATCGGAACTGGCGGCCTCGTAGAACGAACCTCCGCCGGCTGTAGCCACGTCTCTCATCCAGTCACTGGTAAAGTTAAAGCCGATCGTGTATGTGGTGATGTCCTGCATGCCTGCCACGTCGCTTGTCTGATCGTTGTTTTTCAGGTAATCGGCAAGCTCCTCACCGCATGTGCCGTAGCTGCGGTTGGCGCACGAGTTACTGCCGATCATGGATTTCACCTTATTGACTGCCTCATCTGATGTCGGCTGACCATCCGAGAGCATCACGATATGATTGGTCTGGCAGACATCATTCATCGGCGAAATATAAGTCGCGGTGCCTGTGATCTTCTCCTGTTTGCAGCTGTAGTTGTTCAGGTCATCATCGGTGCAGCCGGAAGGTCGGTTCAGGGCGCCGCCGGTATAGGATTGAGGATGCGATACCCGGTGATACTGGTGCTTGTTGTTGCCCAGCCCCCGTTCTTTGCCATAATCCACGTCCAGGCCCTTGTAATAGAGCGCGGCTTCATAGAGAGCGCCGACCGAAGGTGTTCCGCCGGCGGTTTTCATATCCTGCAGAACCTGCTTGAGCTTGTCACGGGTTGTCATATAAACGACTTGATCGGTGCCTGTAGTATTTGAGGCGCCCGAGACATGATAGGAGACCGTCAAGGTTGCCGCTTCGGTTGGTTCGCCGTCGTAGGCTTCCACCGTACGCGTGTCAGTACCGGATTTTCTGGACAACAGCAGCACCATGTTATTACCGGTGCTCCAGCCTGGGTTATCCACTATTTCCTGAATGACGGTTGAAATATCCGGCGAAACCAGCTTTTCGTTAACGCCAAGTTCCGGCAAGGCATTCCAGTCAACCCTGGCTGACGTTTTCGTGCGATTGCTTAGATTGTATCTAACATTGGAGAAGTTCGCCGGGTCTGGGTTCGCTTCGCCTTCGATATAAAGGCTGGTGCTGCCGGTCTTTTCTTCGTCGATTTCGAATGTCAGCTTGGCATTGGTGACCGTCGCGCCGTGCGGTATTTTCAGATCACGGAATCGTAAACCGATAACCTGCTCGCTACTGCCGTCACGTGGCAGTTCGAGGTCCGAGCTGGTGAAGCTCATGTAGCCGCTTGATGATTGTTCGACGTCATCGCTGCTGACCGCGATTGATGAAATCGCTTGCGCGACGTTACAACCACCACCCGCCGGAATTGTCGTTGCATCATAGCTGACCTTGAGAACCGGCGCTTCATTGGGATTTCTGTCGAAAGCGATTGCATCGCGCAAACCGGTACCTTCAAGCAATAAGGCAAGCGAGTTACCTCCGCACCAACCCGAGCGATTGACGACCTCCTGAACCACCGATGTCAAGGACGGGGTTTGATAGGTTGACCCGGCGCCACTCCAGTTGCCTGGGCTCCATGTGACATTGGCGCTGGTTTTTGTGCGGCCGGTTAAATTGCCATTGGACGTGGTAAACGCAGGCGCGTTGTCGGCGTCATGGGCAGTGATGGTCGCATTGGTAGTGACGCTGGCTGAGCCCGCACTGGTGAATTCAATGCTCGCGTCGGTAATCGTCGCACCCTGAGGAATGCGAACGTCGTTGAATCTGAGCCCGATTTTTTGACCCTGGGGCGTACCGGTTGAATAGGTGATCTCAAGCTTCGGTTCATCGCTTGTGTAGCCATATGGAATAAAACGCCGAAAATGGTATCGGTTGGCCGGTGCCACAGAGTCATCATTTTCGAATAACAAGGCAATTGCATCACCGTTATGCCAGCCGGACTGGGCAATTCTCGAGGCAATAATTGTGGTCAGGTCGGGTGTTTCCAGAAGACCGTTGTTACTGCTGACCGGAAATGGAATATCGCTCCAGGAGACGTACTCGGAGGTTTTGGCCCTGTCGAGCACACGATAACCATTGCTGTTCTCGAATCTTGGGGGGTCGAGTCTGTCTTCGCCGTATATCAGCGCGCCGGTCAGACCTTGCGCAAGACCTGGATCAGCCTGGATAATAACTTTTGACTGCAGAATGGTCGCGGCAGCGGGGATATCTATATCCGGAAAGCGCAAGCCGAAGACCTGCTCGGTATTCTGCCAGTTGTCGTCATAAAAGCCATCCAGGTCATAACTGCCCAACATAAAATAGCCGTTATCGACACGCTGTTCAGCCTGGTCTCTTTCGTGCTTGACGGGATAGGTACGGGTGGTTTCATTATAGCTGTCCGGGCTTCGGAACATGCCGAGCACTTCGTCATTGGTGCTTATTGACAGGCTGTTATTTTTTTCGCTTACATCATCCATGGAACTGCTGACGCGAATTGACAGTGAAACATTCGGATCACCGCCGTTACAAATGCCGTTAGGGCACAGCTCTTTGTCGATATAAGTGATCGGAAACAGTATCGGACCACCACTGTCATAGCCGTTAAATCGCATCATACCGACATTGATATTGGTTGCCGTATCGATAATCTGCGTGACGGCGTCTTTCATTCGGTCAAGCCGGGTGATGCCGGTGCCATCCTTGCTGTCCATTGATCCGGAAGTGTCGAGAATGAACAGGACGTTAGGGTAGGAGGTCGACTGGGCCGTCTGTGCACCGAAAAATATTTCGGTATCGTCGGCGAAAAGAATATTCGAACCGCCGAGCAGCGTAAAGAGCATGCCTGAAAATACAAGTTTGATCCGTGATTTCCGAATTATTGATTTCATGGTCAATTCGCTCATTTGTCTTTGGGTGCAGGAACTACCCGGTAGAAGCCCTGGGTTATTCGCGTCGATGTGTTAGCTTCATCGATTGTTCCGGTGCTGTCCGCGATAAACCGGTAAGAGCTAAAATCATTTGAAAAACCAATTGGCATTCCTTCTCCGACATAGGATACGGTGGTGTTTGCCTCGACCATCTCCATATGCGGGTTGCTGAAGGGGACACTGGTGGTAGCCGAGGAAGCGTTAAATGCCTGAGTCATATTGTCGATATTGGAAATCGCTTCTTCGGAAATTGTTTCAGCTGCCTGAAACGCGATATCTTCATGCAGTGAGTTGGCCGCCATTTTCTCTTCCAGAGTCGAGGTGCGCATCACCGCCAGACCGAGGATGGAAAGCAGAAACAACATGATCAAAGCAACGCTGAGAATAGCCCCTCGTTGTTTTTTTATTGATAAAGAAGTCACGGGTTTCATCATCATTGGTTTCTGCGGTTTCTGATTTTTATCGTCGAGTTAAACGTCATTCTGATTCTTCTGTCCCTGCTGTGGGTCGAACCGGCACTACTGCCACCCGCTGCTACGATATCGGTATCGAGCAAGGTGTAAGTTCGGTCATCTTCGGTGTCGGATTTTCCTTCGATGGATGCTATTAACAGGCCTATTTGAATGCTGTGCACTCTGCTGTTATCAAAGCTGCCGTCATCGGCTGGGACGTAACGCACGGTACCGTTAACAGCACGAATACCGTAAAGCACCTGCATATTTTCCACCCCTTCGATGATTTCGGTCGGTGGGGTGCCGTTGTTAATGGCGTTCAGATCATAAGCGTACAATGAATAGATCGGGTTGCCCTGGGTGTTGAATCTGCCGCTGTCCCCGACATAGTAGGTGATGTAATTGAACTTCATGACGCGCGCCACATTGCCGGCGGGCGTGTCGCCAATCGGTGAATATTCCTTTGTCAGATTACCGGAATGATTATCCGCTGGTGTGTGCTGAATGGTATTGCCGGAGACATTACTGACGGTAAA
The DNA here is from genome assembly GCA_020444765.1 of Gammaproteobacteria bacterium. The sequence goes on from JAGRHW010000070.1 coordinate 7,046, forward strand.
CAGGTCGGCTTGATCGCAGTCCGAGACTATAGCCAGGTCACCCGGTTGCAGGCCGATCGCATTGCTTTCCAATACAAGGGGAGCATCCAGACCGATCATTGGCGATGCCAGTCGTGCACCCACCGGAGAGCCGTATTGAATCATCAGCACATCTGAGCCACTCAACGGTGCTGGTTCGAGGTTGCTCAGCTCGATCGGGGCTGCGGGTGACCAGCTGGTGCCGTTAACCTCGGCGCCACGGGTTGCGGTCATATTGAGATCGCTGGTGGGCGCTGTTTTGGACTGTATGCTGGTGCTGTCATCTTCTGCGGTTATACAGCCCTGGAACCCTGAAAGTCTTATGTCATTGGTCAGGGATTCCATGGCGAACCGGGCGCTTTCCTGTAAGCCGGAAATTTCCTGGGTCAGATCGAAACTTTTACGGCTGCCGGCGAAAATTGAAATAATACCCGCCATCAACAGCAGTCCGATGACCATGGCGATCATCAGCTCTATCAGGGAAAAGCCAGACTGCTTTTGCGTGTCGGGTTTCATCATCAGGGGTTAAGCCATATTATTACGGATTGTGTTTCGACGGTGTCCGATACCTTTTCATCCCATTCGATCTCTACTTCAAACATTGTGCCGTTTCGTGTTACGGAACCTTTCGCTTCGGGCAGCGTATTGCCAAGGCTCAAGCCCCATTGCCTGGCATCAAGTGCGGCCAGTTCCTGGGAATTGCAACCCGTATTCATGCAATTCGGGTCGGACGGCAGGCTGTCGGTATTGACCGAGTCATATGCCCCTGCGTCGACGCCGCCGATGTTGGCTCGCATGCGGTCGGCAATATCCGCCGCCAGAATCGATGCCTGCGACTTGAAAAAAGCGCTCTGGTTGTAGCGCATTCCCATGATCTGCATACGGCTGGTCGCCAGAAATCCCACGGATAAGACAACCACGGCTATCAGTACTTCCAGAAAAGACACACCTTTCTGTTTTTTATAGATACGCTGCATAAGCTTATTATTTTTGTTATGTGCATCACGCTCAGGGGCAAGAGACATCCTGACCCGCCATATTTTCAACAATGTCGTTGCTGTTAGTGTCCACCGCCTTGCGAATCGCGCCGGTCAGAACAATATTGACGGCCTTGGCCGATTCGGCCCCACGGTCATCACAGATTACGAAATAGCCGATCGAGTCGGTATTGCCACGTGATCGGTAGCGGACGAAACCGGTATTGGTGAAATTGTTGGACAGCAGGGATTGCTCGTCCTCGAGTTCACCGTTGACCCTGAGAATCTCTTCCGTCCCATTGACCGAGCCATTGTTGTCCTCATCCACGAAAACCAGCCATCCGTCGCTCCAGTCATCGCCGCTGGCACAACTGCTGTCACTGGCCCGGGCGCAAAGTGCGACCGAGGTTGAGCGCTTGACGGCTTCAGATCTTGCGTAACTGAGCTCGCTGACCAGCGCGTTGTAGGTCGCTGATTGCCGGCCGTTCAGGATCATATTTCTAAAACTGGGCACACCCGTGGCAATAAGAATCGCAGCCACCGACATAGTGACGATCAATTCAATAAGCGTGAAACCCGCGTTAAGTCTTTTTGCCATAATCCCCGTTAACGGCAGACGACTGGAGAGTTTTAGCTAAGGTCGTGTAAAGATGGGCAAAAGTGAGCGGGCATAGACATTTCGGCCATCGAAAAACCGCCGTCTGCCCTGGTTCTGTATGACGGAATCGTCCTGATTCCCTGGATTTAGTTGATCCTTGGTGAGTTTATCGACGGCTGCAAGGTTTTATTAAGCAAAGACGTTCGGCAGATAAGACGGAAGTGGCGGTCAGGGTGTATCGTTCAGCGGAAAATGGCAGGCGACCAGGTGCCCGGCGACTTCCCGGAGAACCGGGCGTTCCTTGACGCAACGCGGCTGCATATGAGGGCAACGGGTGTGAAAAGTGCAGCCTTCGGGTGGATTGATCGGTGAGGGCAGTTCGCCACTGAGGCGGGTCTTTTCAAGTTCGGCTACCTGTTCGAGCCGCGGCATTGAAGAGAGCAGGGCCTGCGTGTAAGGGTGTAGTGGGTGACTGAAGATCTCTTCAGTAGCGCCTTGTTCCACGGTTTTGCCAAGGTACATAACCATGACTTCATCAGCGATATGCTTGACCACGCTCAAATCATGGGAAATGAAAACGTAAGCAAGTCCGAGACGCTCTTGTAGATCCATCAGCAGGTTGAGAATCTGGGCCTGTATCGAAACATCGAGTGCGGACACCGGCTCATCCGCGACGATAATCGAAGGGTTGAGAATCAGGGCACGCGCAATCGCGATCCGTTGCCGTTGACCGCCGGAAAACATATGCGGGTAGCGATGATATTGTTCTGGCCGCAGACCCACCAGCCGCATGGTTTCCAGCACGCGCTCGCGTCGTTCGGCGGCGCTCAGCCGGGTATTGATTTTCAGCGGTTCCTGAAGGATAGCGCCGATTTTTTTCCGTGGATTCAACGAGCCGTAGGGGTTTTGAAAAATAATCTGCACCGCGCGGCGGATGACCTTCTTTTCCTGTTCAGTGGTTTCACTGACCCGCTTGTCGCCGATATACAGTTCACCGGCAGTTGCATTCTCGATCAGTGTCAGCTGACGCGCGAGCGTCGTCTTTCCGCAGCCGGACTCGCCGACGATCGCCAGCGTCTGTCCCTTGGTGAGTGAAAACGATACTCCGTCGAGCGCCTTGACAGTGGACTTACCCTTCAGAAAGCCGTTTGATACCTCGTAATAACGGCACAGTTCCCGGGCATGCAGTACCGGTTCAACAGAGCTCTCCATAATCAGGCCTCCCTGTTCAGGGCGAAAAAGCAACGCACCGTCCGTTCCGCGTCGCCTTCGAGTGCGGGCTCTTCAAGCCGGCACCTGTCCTGGGCGTAGGCGCAGCGGGGATTCAAAAGACAACCCTGCGGCCGGTCGTACTCACCGGGCACCACGCCGGGAATCGTCGAGAGCCGCGATTTTCCGGCGCTACGTTCCGGCAGGGCATTTAACAACGCTTCGGTATAGGGATGTGCAGGCTGTTTGAAAACCGCGTCCACTTTACCGGTTTCGACGACCTGTCCGGCGTACATGACCACGATATCCTCACAGGATTGCGAGACCACGGCCAGATCATGTGTGATAAGAATCAAGCCCATGCCGCGTTCTGCCTGGATGTCTGACAGCAGATCCATGATCTGGGCCTGGATAGTTACATCAAGCGCCGTAGTCGGTTCATCGGCAATCAACAAACCGGGGTTGCAGGCAATCGCCATGGCGATCATCACCCGCTGGCTCATGCCGCCCGACAACTGGTGTGGATAAACCGAGAGGCGTTTTGCCGGGTCCGGGATGCCGACCTGGGTAAGTAATTCGATCGAGCGTTTCCGCCGGTTGGAACGGGAGCCGCCCTCGTGAGCCCGCAGGGTTTCCATCAACTGATAACCGACTGTGTAACAAGGGTCCAGGCTTGCCATCGGGTCCTGGAAAATCATCGCGATTTCCTTGCCGATGATTTTTCGCCGTTGTTTGGCCGGCATACTCAGCAGATCCTGATCCCGGAAATTCAGGGATTTGGCCGTGACCCGGCCGGGAAAATCGATCAAACCCATAATCGCCAGCGAGGTGACCGATTTGCCGGAACCCGATTCGCCGACGATGCCGAGTTTCTGGCCTGACGAAACAGTCAGGTTGATGCGGTCGACGGCACGGAACGGGCGGTCGACTTCGCCGAATTCAACGGTGAGATCTTCGACCCGTAATAACGTCATCAGCGTTTCAACCTCGGGTCGAGTGCATCGCGCAAACCGTCGCCCATCAGATTGAAGGCGAGCACAGTAATCAGGATTGCAAGCCCGGGAAAGGTCACCACCCACCAGGCCCGTTGGATGAACTGGCGTGCTTCTGCAAGCATGGTGCCCCATTCCGGCGTGGGAGGTTGGGCGCCAAGCCCGAGAAAACCGAGTCCGGCGGCCGAAAGAATGGCCTCGGAAAAGCCAAGCGTGGCCTGTACGATCAGCGGTGCCATGCAGTTGGGCAAAATATTGATAAACATCTGCCGTGGAGTGCCGGCGCCGGCAATCTGGCTGGCGACGACATAGTCCTTGCTGAGTTCGGTCTTGACCGAGGCGCGTGTCAGGCGAACATAATGCGGCATGATGACGATTGCAACCGCAATCATGGCGTTGGTGAGGCTGGGGCCGAGGATCGCGACGATGGCGATGGCGAGTAACAGGCTTGGCAATGCAAGAATGATATCCATCAGGCGCATGATGAGTGTTTCGATCCAGCCGCCGAAGAAGCCGGCGAACAGGCCCAGCAGAATGCCGGTGCCCAGCGACAAGGTGACCACGATGGTGCCAACCAGCAGGGAAATCCGCGAACCGTAAATGATCCGCGACAGTATATCCCGACCGATATCATCGGTCCCGAGCAGAAATTTGATCTGACCACCTTCGAGCCAGGCCGGCGGCAGCAGCAGGGAGTCTCTGAACTGTGCTGCCGGCGCATACGGCGACAGCAGGGGAGCGAAGAGCGCCACCAGGGTCACGAACACGATAATGATCAGGCCAGCGACCGCACCTTTATTGGCGTGGAACTGTTTCCAGAATTCGGCGAAAGGCGAGGGTGGTTTTCCCTCGTGCTGTGCCGTGTTGCTTGTTAGCGGTGAGTCCATAGGAATAAATCAGGAATGCCGGATACGCGGGTTGACCAGGCCGTAAATCAGGTCAACGATTAAATTAACGATCATGATGACGATCGCCACAATCAGAATCCCGCCCTGCACGGCCGGGTAGTCCCGACGGCTGATGGAATCGACCAGCCATTTGCCGATGCCCGGCCAGGAAAAAATGGTTTCCGTCAGTATCGCACCGGCGAACAACACGCCGACCTGCAAGCCGATAACGGTAATCACGGGAATCATGGCATTGCGCAGCGCATGCACGAAAATCACGCGTAGCGGTGACAAACCTTTAGCGCGGGCCGTCTTGATGTATTCCTCCTGTATCACTTCAAGCATGGAGGAGCGGGTCATGCGGGCGATCACCGCCAGCGGGATGGTGCCGAGCGCGACCGCTGGCAGGATCAGATGCCGCGCGGCCGATTTAAACGCGTCGAAATCGCCGGCAAGCAGCGAATCGATCAACATAAAACCGGTCACCGGCTCGATGTAATACATTACGGAAATACGTCCCGAGACGGGCGTCCAGCCGAGGGTGACGGAAAAAAACAGAATCAACAGCAGCGCCCACCAGAAAACCGGCATCGAGTAACCGGTCAGGGAGACGCCCATGACCGTGTGGTCGACAAAAGTGCCGCGTTTGACGGCCGCCAGCATGCCGGCCGGCAGGCCGATCACGATAGCGAACAGGATGGCAAAAAAAGACAGCTCGACGG